>JBDRTC010001128.1:0-2903 GCA_043824335.1 Planctomycetota bacterium
TCAGGGCGAGATCGTCCCGGGGATGGTTGCGAACGGCTTCGTCGGGTTGGCTCATGACGGCGAGCTTCCCATGGGGGAGGAGTGCGACCGGCCGGCAGTATACCAAGCCTTGCAGGTGCCTGACACGGCCCACCCGGGGCGGAACGCCCGGAGAACACCGTCCGATCGGGGGGGAGACAGTGCGTCCGGCAATTCCGTTTAAGAACCTCCGTTGGTGCGGCAGTTGTACTGCCGAACCAACGGGACTTTGGATTCCCGGACACCTTCAGTTGTTTATCGGGCGTCCCGAAGATCCAACGGAACGAGAACAGAAGCGCTCTGCCGTTTTTGTCGCTCTCGCCTCGTGGTCGGATCTCCTCAGCACGAGACGCAGGAAGGGTTGCAAAGAATCGCTTGGTCACTATTGTAGAAGAACAATCGATAGGGGACCCCCACGATCGAGAAATGCGAAATTCATTTCCCGGCTGCTTTTTGCAAAGAAATGAAAACGGCGTCTTGGCCATGAAAGAGACGATCCCCGGAATGGACGGGCTTGGGGTCGACTTTGCCCACGAGCCGCTCATTAGCGTCCTTGGGGTAAGGTATTTGCACCTTCGGATGGAGGACGGCACCGACCTGTACGTCACCGAGCACGGGGTGCCCTTCACCAAATGCCTCCTTCCCGAGAACCACTGGTACGACCGGGCATGGCGGGACCGTCACAGTGTTCGGCTGCCCGGCACGAGCGCCCTGTACCGAATGTCCACGAAGGAGGTGGACGGCCGGTCGAAGGACATCGTGATCAAGTGGAACCGGATGGGCCAGGACATCCCCGGGGAGACGGCGTCGGCCGAGTTGGACGGAGCGGAGTTCAACAGCCCCTTCATGGAGTTCAGCCTCGTGCTGGAAATGCGCAAGACCCGGCACGAGTCTCCCGGGCAACTCTACACGCACAAGCCGCTGGCCATCTACGTGCCGCGCAAGTTCGTCGAAGGGGAACGGCTGGGCCGCAAGAGGCACAAGATGCAGGCCATCCAGCGGAAACACGAGGAGATCGACCTCGACTGGAACCGCAACTATGCCGTCATCTACGAGTGGCTCAAGGGCATCGACGCCGCCGAAGCGCACCGGGAGGGCCTGATCGATCACGACGGAATGGTCAGCCTCTTCGAGCGGGCAACCCGGGAGATGCGCTTCAAGGGCTTCCGCGTTCAAGACAACAAGCCCCAGCACATCATCGTCCGGCCCGCGCCCAACGGCGGGCTCGTCAGGAACAAGCCGGGGGACGTTCTTTACGGACTGGTGGATTTCGAGTTGTTGAGGCGAACGCCAAAGAGAGAAGAGGTGATCTCAGCGGCGAAACGCCACGACTACCTGGTGCGGCAGGCCCACCGATTCGAGACCCGAGAGCAGTTCCCGCCGGGGCTCACGCCGGTCAGGATCATGGGGGTCGACTACGTTTACGGGCAGGTCGAGAGCACCGGCGGCGCCCTTTGGGTGGTGGGACGGGACCCCGTGCTCTTCGAGTACTTCCTGCCCGAAAAGTGGCGGCGCACGCCCCGAACAAAGCTTTCCGCCTCGGAACAAGTGTACAAGACCGTGACCCGGGACAACGTCCACCTGGTTTGGCGAGTGTCGCGCGTGGGGGAACGCCCCGACGCCGACCCCTTCGTGCGAAGCGAGCGGCGCGCCCTGGCCTACGGCTACAACAGCCCCTTCGAGGAATTCTCCATCGCCATGGAACTCTCGCGCAAGGGAGTCGAAACCAAGTACCCCCGCGCGATCTACATGACGGGCCATCGGTCGGACGTCTCGCCTTCCCTCTCCGACCGGAGCCGGTACGAGAGCCACGCCGACCTCTACACGCCCGAGAGCCATCCCGTTCTCAGCGAGTACCATCCCGTTCTCAGCGAGCACCACGAGTACGTGACCATCTGGGGCTACTGGAACGGCCCGGACGACGTGCTCGCGGTCAAGGACGAGGTCGTCTACCAGGGCATCGACGCGCTCTCCGCCTATCGCGAGGGCCGGTTGACCCAGAAGGCGTATCTGCGCGTGATGCGCTCTACGAAGAAACGCCTGGCCGCCGCGGGCATCGAGGACCTGAGCCTCTGCGGCAGCCACCTGCTGCTCTCGGTCGACCAATCCCAGCGGCTCGTCGCAGACAAGGGCGGCTCCCCGCTCGTGCGAATCCGCAACTTCGAGCTGCTCAGGAGGGTCGCTTTGGACGGGTGAGCCCCGGCAGCCCGTTGAAACAGCCGGGTTGGACGAGTGGCATTTGAGCTTCTGCGGGCAATAAACGCGCAACCCGAGGCGTGGCCAAAACGGGGCTTGAGGCGAGATTTCAACCTGCTATCATCAAAGAGGTTGCGCGGAAAAAGGCGGGTCCCAAAACGGCCGAATTGGGCCGTTCAAGTTCTCCGCGCGGACGCCGACTAATCGCCGTAACCTACATCACGCGAGGAGTTTACGTTTGCATCTTTTGTTGGACGGGAAATCCGGAAGTGGCCGAGAATTGTAAGTGGTTTGCGATGCGGGACTTACGCCGACCCTCTGCCGTCGATCCTCGTTTTTCAGGGGACCTACCGCATAGGCATGTGCCCTGGGATCCCACGGCATTCACCCGCTGACCCCAGTCGAACCCCCTCCACACCCGATGGCAACGGCCCCGGGACCTCAAGGCAACTCCCCACCCCTAAGTGACCGGTGTCGCACCCCCATCCGGCGGCGATCACCACGGCTTGACCACCCGACGGGACAAAACGATAATGAGCATCGCGCAACCACGCCAAGGTATCGCCCGACCACAGCCCAGGCGTTTCCGTGACGGAAAAGCAGAATGTCCCCTTTTCTGCCCCTGTCCCCGGATTCCCCCAAGGGGAGGAACAAAGAACATGGTTGAATGCCTAGCGCTCGGCATTGGC
>JBDRTC010001129.1:0-2475 GCA_043824335.1 Planctomycetota bacterium
GTACAACTGCCGCACCAACTGGAAAGGGCCCGATCGTCATTGAACACTCCCGCCAACACTCGCCGGTCGTGTCGCAACTGCGGTTTGGGTAATGCGTTAGGGTGCGTCGCGCTAGTCAGGTCGCCCCCGTTGTCGGGGCATGGCGCGGCTATGAACACCCAGGCTCGACCGCAGGGCTCCAGGCCCAGCGCTGGGAGACCTGCCGGTCCCGGGATTCGGCGCGGTCAGGAGACCCGCGCCGAACGGCGGCAGATTGGGGGGCTACGAAGTGTTCTTGAGCTTCGAGCTTGATGCGACGGGCTGGGCGGCCGGCGCGGTGCGGCGTAGGGCCTGCTCGCGGAGCTTTTGGGCTGCCGCGGAGAACTCGGCCCGGGCCTGCGTGAAACCGTCGAGGGTCTTCTTGCCCGGGCCGCGGACGTAGTCGAGCACGATCTTTTCGGCCTCGACGAACGGGCCGGCCAGGTCGGCCACTTCGCCGGCGATCTCGGGCGGGATGCTCGTCACGCCGTTGGCGTCGCCGTGCAGCAGATCGCCCTGGCTCACCACCAGCCCGCCCACGCGAACCGGGAGCCCCACGTGCAGGATGTGGCAGTAGGCGTGCGCCGGGATCGTCGAGCCGGTGAAGACGGGGTACTTCAAGTCGCGAACCTGGTCGAGATCGCGGCCGCCGCCGGAAGTCACGAGCCCCACCGAGCCGAACGCCTGATAGGTGGAACACATCACCTCGCCGAACGTGGCCCCGACCGCCGGGTCGTCGAGGTCCTGAAAGACCATCACGGCCGGGCCGGGCAGGTCCTCAAACGTACGGATCTGGTCGACAAAGCTCCCGTAGGCGTCGCCCCCGGCGGGCGGCGCCCCGCTGCGAAACGCGGCCGTGACGGCAAACCCGACCATCGGCGGAAACTCCGGAAAATTCGCCCGGATCCGCCCGTCCATAAAGCCGACGTTCCGAGGCCGAACCTCGAACAGCTCAATCACGTTACAAATCGTCGGCGTATCGAACCGGGCCAGCTTGTCGAGGGTTTCTTGCGTGATGGGCATGGGTGTGTTCCTGAGAGAGGACGGATCAATCCTTCATTCCTACTTCAGACAGGCAACCGTCCCGTCGTCGAAGCTGGCGATGATTCCGCAAGTGTCGACGGCGAGTCCGTTGAACGCGAGCTTGGCATCAAACTTCTTTTCCCAGACAACCTGGCCGTCTTCGAGTCCGATGGCCCGGATGAAGCCGTGTTCCCTTTCCTGATCCAGGATCGCGCCGCCCTGGAGCAGGACGTTGTTGCATAGCACAAGAGAAGTCGCCTGGTAGAACGGAGGTGCCGCCGGAAAACCTCGTGCTTTGGCGGATTCCGTGAGAGCGACAATCGAGCCGCCGCTATCCTGGTTGGAGGTTGCCACGTAGTTGTCGTTCCAACTGACGGTGTCTCCCGTGAACTCGCCATAACCGATGTGCATGAATTCGATGTAGAGACCGCCATAGTAGGTGTCGCCGATTCGTTTGCGCCACAGCATCCGGCCGTTGAAGGCGTCGCGACACGTCAGGAATTGATCCGTTCCATATTTCGATCTCCACCCCGCGCCCAGGTTCTCATAGGCCGCCGTCGAGAAAGTGAAACAACGGCCGTCGAGGTCTCTTCTGAACTTTGCAGGCATGTTAGCAGATTTGCCCATGCAGGAGGGCCGAGACTACAGAAACTCCCTAAGGGCCTTCGGCAATTCTTCGTAGTGAAACAGCCGGTTGTATTCGAGCAGGCCCGCCAGCGCTCGTAAGGAGATCCGGTAGCCTTTCTCGACGAGGACCGCCATCGGATTCAGGCCGCCGATCACGACCACCCCAATCCGGCCGGGGCTCACCGGCAATCCTAGGACAGGCTGGTCGGGCCATCCGATCTCCAGGAAACCGCCCAATCCGACGGCCGACAGGCGATCGGCCAGTTGCACGGCCATCTCGCGGCTGTTCTCGGGTATCTCGCGGAAACTCGCTCCAATCAGGCCGTTGCCATCCGTGATCGCACCGCTGTAATCGGTCATGCCGGCCCGAATGAACACTTCCAGGGGATCGATACTGGTGCCCTCGTAGTAGATCATCTCGGCGAATCGCGTCGGCCGCCCGGCACGCAACTCCAACAGCCCGCCGAACTTCGACGTGGTAGACACCCCGTGCTTCAGGAGCACGCCGTTGAGCATGATCGAACAGACCGTACACACCCCGAGCTTGCCTTTGGGAACGGTCAGATCCCCAAGGGTTTCGCCGGGAGGGAGTAGCGAGAGCAGATTGCCCATGGCGTAGCCGGCGGCGAACACCTTGCAGACCTGCTCCTCGCAGGCCGCCAGGTGACGAGGCTCGACCAGGGACGTGTTGACCACGACCAGGCCCGTGCGGGTGACCAGATCAAACGTCATGTCGTAGGTCATGCTGTCGATCTTCGCGGAGAGACAGCCGACCCGCTGGAGTGTTTGGGCCGTCGACAGCTCGGC
>JBDRTC010001130.1:0-12308 GCA_043824335.1 Planctomycetota bacterium
GGTAGAGCGCGTCCTTGGTAAGGACGAGGCCATGGGTCCGAGTCCCATCAGCAGCTCTTGTTTCGGGGAGTCCACCTTGTGGGCCTCTCCGGCGGTAATCCAAATGTACCCGCTTGACTGAACGCTGGGAGAAAGAGAGAGAAAGCATGGCCAAGGAGGTATTTCAACGAACCAAGCCGCACGTCAATGTTGGCACGATCGGCCACATTGACCATGGGAAGACCACGCTGACCGGGGCGATTCTGGCGGTCCAATCGGCCAAGGGGCTGGCCAAGTTCAAGTCGTATGCCGACATCGCCAAGGGCGGTACGGTTCGCGATGCCACGAAGACGTTGACCATCGCGGTGGCCCACGTCGAGTACCAGACCGAGAAGCGGCACTACGCCCACATCGACTGTCCGGGCCACGCCGACTTCATCAAGAACATGATCACCGGCGCGGCGCAGATGGACGGGGCGATCCTGGTCGTTTCCGCCGCTGACGGCCCCATGCCTCAGACGCGCGAGCACGTCCTGCTGGCCCGCCAGGTGAACGTGCCCGCCCTGGTCGTCTTCCTCAACAAGGTCGACCTGGTCGACGACGAGGAGTTGATCGAGCTGGTGGAGTTGGAGTTGCGGGAATTGCTCACCAACTACGGCTTCCCGGGCGACGATATTCCCATTATCCGGGGCGACTCGCTCTCGGCCTATACCAAGCCGGGCGATCCCGCGGCCAACGCGTGCATCGGCGAGTTGATGGACGCCATCGACGAGAACATCCCCGAGCCGGTGCGCGAGGCCGACAAGCCCTTCCTGATGGCCGTCGAGGACGTCTTCTCGATCGAAGGTCGCGGCACGGTGGCGACCGGCCGGATCGAGCAGGGCGTGATCAAGATGGGGGAAGACGTTGAGATCGTCGGCTTCAGCAATGAATCGAGGAAAACGGTCTGCACCGGCGTCGAGATGTTCAACAAGACGCTCGGGGACGGGGGGATCGCCGGCGACAACGTCGGCTGCCTGTTGCGGGGAATCAAACGGGACGAGATCGAGCGGGGCCAAGTGTTGGCCAAGCCCGGTTCTATCACCCCGCACACGAAGTTCGAGGGGGAAGTGTACGTCCTCTCGAAGGAAGAGGGGGGGCGGCACACGCCGTTCTTCAGCGGATACCGGCCGCAGTTCTACTTCCGCACCACCGACGTGACCGGCTCGTTGAACCTGCTCGGAGGGGCGGAGATGTGCATGCCGGGCGACAACGTCAGGCTGACCGTGGAGTTGAACGACCCCATTGCCTTGGATGAAAACGTGCGGTTCGCCATCCGGGAAGGTGGCCGGACGGTTGGCTCCGGCGTGGTAACGAAGATCCTTGAGTAAAGGGCCTGGAAAGAACCGCAGCATGGCCGAGTGCGGAAAGTGAGCTGCCGTCCGCCCGTCTCCAATCGACACGCGAGAAGCACGCACGACCTTTACGGGCAGGGGTGTAGCTCAATTGGTAGAGCACTGGTCTCCAAAACCAGCGGTTGGGAGTTCGAGTCCCCCCGCCCCTGCCATTGAAATATCGACTGAAACACGTTGGGAATCCGCAATCGCGACGCTCTCGGCCCCGTGAAGGGGTCGGGCCGTCCTGGGGAAGTCTTCGCAGGTGTACGCGTTTTTGCAGGAACTGTTCCGGGTCGGCCTTTACAAGCGGACCCAGGGCCGCGCCGCGCGGCAGGTTACGTTTGCCGCCGCCGCGGTGGTCGTCGCGGCGGGACTTTGGCGCCTGTACGGGATGCTGGGAACGGGCCTGGGGAGCTGGCCCGGCAATTGGCTTGCCGCCTGGAATCGCCTGGATTTTTTCATCATCGGCCGCAGCGAAACTGTGGAGGCAGTCCTCCGGCAGAGTTTGCACTACGGCCTGCCGTTCGTGCTCCTGCTCGTCGGCTGGTGGGCCGCGTACCGGCTGGTGAACTACCCCGTGTTTGCCGACTTCCTGATCGCCGTGGAGGCGGAAATGAACAAGGTCTCCTGGCCCACGCGCGGGGAGCTGTACCGCAGCTCTATCGTGGTGCTGGTGACCATTTTTGTTTTGGCGGCCGTCCTTTTCGGATTCGACTTGTTTTGGCAAAAAGTATTCAATTGGCTGGAGATTCTCTGAGCGGCCGGCCCGTGCCGGCGATGGGATAGTGTGGTCTCATCCAGCGAGGGCAGCACAAGACCCTTGATGCAACAGGCGGCTGCGAGCCAGCGGGAGTCCGTCGTGATCGACGAGCCGAACAACCCGATCGACGAGCTAAGTGAAACGCCCCCGGCTGTGCCGGCCGATCCGGAGGCGGGCGAGGCCAAGGCTGCGCCCATGGCGGTCGCGGCAAACGGTGTGGACCCGCCGGCCGAGCCGGAGGTCCCCCAGGCGCAGCCGCTTTCCGAACCGCCGGACGCCCCGGCGGAGGAAGCGAAGACGCCCGAGGAGCCGCAAACGGGAGAAGCCGCACCACCACCCGCCGAGGAAGAAGCGGAACTCGCCGAGACGCCGGTGGAGGAAGCGCCTCCGGACGCGGAGGGCGAGGTCGCCGAGGCGGCCGTTGAGGAGAAGCCGGTGGAAACGTCGCCTGAACCCGAGGTCGAGGAAGCCGAAACACCCGTTGAAGAGGGCGAGGGGGAAGAAAAGCCGGGCGAGATGGACTGGTACATCCTCAAGGTGCAGAGCAACCGCGAGGACTCGATACGCGACGGGCTATTGCGCCGGGTAGCGATCGCCGGGCTCGATCGGCACTTCGGCCAGGTTATCGTGCCGGTGGAGCAGGTGACGGAGTTCAAGGGGGGGAAGAAACGGGTAACGAAGCGGAAGCTCTACCCGGGCTACCTCGTCGTCCAAATGGAAATCAACGACGACACCTGGTTCCTGGTTCGGGAGACGCCCGGGATCGGTGATTTCACCGGCGCCGCGGGCCACCCGACTCCGATGCTCGCCCACGAAGTCAACCGCATCCTCGCCCGACAAGATGATAAGACCGACGAGACCCCCAAGCTGAAAATCGCGTTCAACACCGGCGACCACGTGAAGATCAACGAGGGGACGTTCGAGAACTTCGAGGGCGAGGTGCACACGATCGACCAAACGAGCGGGCGGGTCACGGTGATGATCAACATTTTCGGGCGGAGCACCCCCGTCGAGTTGGAATATTGGCAGATCGAATCGATCTAGGGTACCGAGAATTATGGCCAAGCAGTTGATGGGTGAAGTGAAGTTTCACGTACGCGGCGGACAGGCCACGCCGGCTCCGCCGGTCGGCACGTCGCTGGGACGGTTCGGGATCAACCTGGGCCAGTTCGTCCAGCAGTTCAACGACCGGACCAAGGGCGAGCAGGGGCTTCGCATTCCCGTGGTGGTGCGCGTCTACAACGACCGCTCGTTCGAGCTACAGACGAAGAGCCCCGCGGCGGTCGACCTGCTGAAGCAGGCGGCCGACATTGCCAAGGGGTCGGGAAACCCGTTGCGGGAGAAGGTCGGGAAGGTGACCTGGGCGCAGATTGAGAAGATCGTCCAGCGGAAAATGGCCGACCTGAACGCCCGCGACGTCGAGCACGCCCGGCGCATCATCGAAGGCACCGCCCGGAGCATGGGCCTTGAGATTGAGGATTGAAAACGAAACGACCATGAAACGATCCAAGCGAATGACGGCCCTGGCCGAGAAGGCGCCGGGCAAGACGTTGCTGCCGCTGGAGGAGGCGGTGGCAATTCTGAAAACCTTCAACAACACCAAGTTCGACCAGTCGGTGGAGCTCGCCTTGCGGCTGGGCATCGACCCGAAGCAGGCCGACCAGATCGTGCGCGGCTCGATCGTGCTGCCGAACGGGATTGGGCGGACCTTGCGGGTGGTGGTGTTTGCCAAGGGCGACAAGATCGACGAGGCGCAGGAGGCGGGGGCGGACGAAGTGGGAGGTCCCGAACTGGCCGAGAAGATCAAGGGTGGGTGGACCGACTTCGACGTCTGCATCGCCGCCCCCGACATGATGGCCGTGGTCGGGCCCCTGGGGCGGATCCTCGGCCCCCGGGGATTGATGCCCTCCCCTCGCGCGGGAACCGTGACGCCCGACGTCGGCAGGACCATCCAGGAGTACAAGGCCGGGAAGGTCGAGTTCCGCAACGACGCCGGCGGAAACGTCCATGTGGTCGTCGGCAGGCTCAGCTTCGATGCCCCCAAGCTGGTCGAGAACATCCAGACCTTCATCAACTACGTAACCGGGCTGAAGCCGGCCGCCGTGCGAGGGCAGTACCTTCGGGGAGTTGCGATCAGCGCCACGATGACACCCAGCGTGCGAGTCGCCGCTTGAACGGCGCATTTCAAGGGGTTTAACGGAGAGAGCACGGCAACCACGCCGCATTGAGTATTATGAGCAAGTACCTCAAGAACCTGATTTCCGAGGATTTGCGAGGCCGATTTCAGGGGGTCGGTGACGCGCTCTTGGTGAATATGGTCGGCTTGAACGCCAACGCCAACAACCGGTTGCGGACGGAGTTGGGCCGGAAAAGCATCCAGGTGATGGTGGTCAAGAACAGTCTGGCCGCCCGGGCGATGGAGGGGACCCCCCTGGGGGCGATGTTTGAAGGTCTGACCGGGACCAGCGCGATTTGCTGGGGAGGCGAGGACATCGTCAGCTTGGCCAGGGAGGTCATGCGGCTGGCCAAGGACGATCAATACGAGGCGTTCCGGGCGCGCGGCGGCGTGATGGACGGCGAGCAACTAACGCCTGAAAAAGTGGAGGAGGTCAGCAAGTGGCCCAGCCGCGAGGAGATGTTGGGGCGTCTGGTCGCCCAGATTCTCGGGCCGGGCGCGCGATTGGCGGCCCAGTTGCTGGGTCCGGGCGGCAGGCTGGCGGGCCAGATTGCTCGAATGGCGGAAGAGGGCGGCCAAACGACTGGCGAGGCATGACCCTGTTATAGGTCGCGGGGTTGGGAGTCCCGGGGGCACGGCTTCCGAGGGCGAACCGAAACGAAACGAACGATCCAAGATCCCATATGAAGAAGTGTCGCCGGCGCGCCGCTTGGACGGCTGCGTGGGCGACGCGAAGCTAGACGAGAGAAAGGACATTTAGCACGATGGCGACCGAGTATTCCACAGTGACCATTGAGATGGGCGACAAGATCGCAAAACTGACGCTCACCGAGGCCAAGGAACTCAGCGACTACCTCGAGGAGACCCACGGAATCGAGGCAGCCGCCGGCGCGGTGGTGATGGCCCCCGGCGCGGGCGCGGGCGGCGAAGCCGCCGCAGCGCCGGAGGAGCAGACCGAGTTCGACGTTGTTCTGGAGAGCTTCGGCGAGAAGAAGATCAACGTGATCAAGGTGGTCCGCGCTGCTACCGGCCTGGGACTGAAAGAGGCCAAGGAGAAGGTCGAGGCAATTCCGTCCAGAGTCAAGGAAGGGATCTCCAAGGAAGACGCGGAGAAACTGAAGAAAGAGTTGGAAGAGGTCGGCGCTACCGTGTCGATCAAGTAGCGTGTTAAGGGCAAATAAACCGCCTTTCCTTTCAATGGCGCACCGACCCGCGGGACACGGCGCAGTGCGCTTGCCGCAAATTGCTGAACCACACCGGATCCCCGCAAACGCGAACGGGTTTTGGCCACGCGGGCGGCTGCGCGCAGGGCTGGCTGCGCTTTGCGGCCGCTTCGCTTCGTCTGCTCCACGAGGAGGGTAAGTCTTTATGGCGACCACCGCTCAACGGCGTCTTCAACCCCAGGAAATTCGTCACTTCGGCAGCCGCGGGACGCCGCACCCGACGCCCGATCTGACGGCAATCCAAACGGAGAGCTACGCCAACTTCCTCCAGCACGGCGTCCCCTGGCAGAAACGGAAGTGCCAGGGGCTGGAAAGCGTGCTCCAGGAAATCTTCCCCGTCGAGAGTTACGACAAATCGCTCCAGTTGGAGTACCTCCGTTACGAGTTGGGTAAACCCCGCTACGAGCCGGACGAGTGCCGCCAACTCCGCCTGACGTACGGGCGGCCTTTCAAGGTGTGGCTGCGGCTGACGAAGGAAGAGCCGATCGAGGAGGAAGTCTACCTGGGCGATTTGCCCATCATGCTCGGCGGCGGGGAGTTCATCATCAACGGCGCCGAACGCGTGGTTGTCAGTCAGTTGCACCGCAGCCCCGGCGTCGATTTCGTCGCCGACGCGGAAACCGCGGAACGGCGGCTCCACAGTTGCCGAATCATCCCCGAACGCGGAAGCTGGATCGAACTGAACGTCACCCGAAAGGAAAGCCTCACGGTCCGCATCGACCAGAGCGGCAAGTTCTCGGCGATGATGCTCTTGAGGGCGATGGACCCCAAGTACAGCGAGAACGCCGATCTGTTGCGCGCGTTCTACCCGACTTCCGTGGAGGCGATCGTCGACGGCCGCAGCGTCTCGAAGATCGAGGGGAAGCTGGCCGTGGGCGACATCGTCTATCCGGGCGATAGCTCCCAGGCCGGTGAAATCATCGCTGAGTGCGGCCAGAAGATCACCAAGAACCTCGCGGAACAGATCTGCACATCCGGGCTGGAGTCGGTCGAGGTGATGCCCGACCAGAAAAGCCGGCTGCTATTGAATGCGTTGGCCGACGACGTTACCGCCAGCCACGAAGAAGCCCTCTTGAGAATCTACCAGCGGCTCCGGCCCGGCAATCCCCCGCAATTGGAAAAAGCCAAAGTGCTCTTCCGGGAGAAGTTCTACGACACGAATCGCTACCGGCTCGGCCGCGTGGGGCGGTTCCGCATCAACCGGAAGTTCAAGCTCAATGTGCCGGAAAGCGAAATGACTCTCCGGCCCGACGATTTGATCGCCGCGATGAGCTACCTCCTCCTTCTCCGCAGCGACCATCCGGAGGCCCAGATCGACGACATCGACCACTTGGGGAACCGCCGGCTTCGGACCATCGACGAACTGGCCTGCGACGAAATGCGCAAGGGCTTCCTGAAACTCCGCCGCACCGTGCAGGAGCGGATGAGCCTCAAGGACATCCAGGACATCACGCCCCGCAGCCTGGTGAACCCCAAGAGCATTTCCGCCGCGATCGAATACTTCTTTGGGCGAGGCGAGCTTTCGCAGGTGGTCGACCAGACCAACCCGCTCTCGATGCTCACGCACGAGCGGCGGTTGTCGGCGTTGGGGCCGGGCGGATTGAACCGGAAGCGGGCCGGGTTTGAAGTCCGCGACGTCCACATCTCCCACTACGGACGCATCTGCCCGATCGAGACCCCCGAAGGCACCAACATCGGACTGATTTCCAGCCTGGCCATCTACGCCGGCGTGGACGGGTACGGCTTCCTGGTCACGCCGGACCAGGTGGTCAAGAAGGTGAAGCTGACCGACGAGATTGAGTGGCTTCGGGCCGATCAGGAGCACGCGGCCTTCCTGGCCCCGGCCGACGCGCCGGTGGAAAAAGGGAAGCTCGTCGGCGGGAACATCATCGCCCGGCACCACGGCGACTTCTTCACGATCCCCACGGACGAGGTCCAGTACGTCGACGTGGCCGCCAGCCAGATGGTGGGCGTTTCGGCCGGGTTGATCCCGTTCCTGGAGCACGACGACGCCAACCGGGCGCTAATGGGCTCGAACATGCAGCGTCAGGCGGTGCCCCTGCTGGTCACCGAGCCGCCGCTGGTGGCCACGGGCATGGAGGTCGAAGCCGCCCAAAACTCCAGCATGCTCGTCTGCGCCCGGCGCAAAGGGACCGTCAGCTACGTCGACGCCGACCGGATCGAGATCGGGTCCGAAACCTACCGCCTTCGCAAGTTCGTCGGGCTGAACGAGCGGACCTGCCAGAACCAGAAGCCCATCGTCGAGGTTGGGCAGAAGGTGGAAAAGGGGGTGGTCATTGCCGACGGCGCGGGCACGCACCAGGGTGAATTGGCCCTGGGCCGCAACGTGCTGGCGGCCTTCATGGCCTGGGACGGCTTCAACTTCGAGGACGCCATCATCATCAGCGAGGAACTGGTGGAGAACGACACCTACACCTCGATCCACATCGAGGAGTACGACACCGAGATCCGCGAAACCAAGCTCGGCCGGGAGGAGTTCACCCGCGATATCCCCAACGTCAGTGAAAGGGCGCTTAGGAATCTGGACGAGGGCGGCATTGTGCGCGTGGGAACGTACGTTCGGCCCGGCGACATTTTGGTGGGAAAGGTCTCGCCCAAGTCGAAGACCGAACTGACGCCCGAGGAGAAGCTCTTGCACGCCATCTTCGGCCGGGCCGGCGAGGACGTGAAGAACGACTCCCTGGATGTCCCCTCCGGCATCGAGGGAATCGTCATCGACACCCATAAGTTTTCCCGGCGCATGAGCCTCACCGAGGAGGAGCGCAACCAGTTCGAAGAGGATTTGAAACAGGCCGAGGCCGAGGGCAACAGTCAAATCGCCGCGGCCTTCAGCGAGCTGGCCACGCAGATCGAAGACGTGCTGAAGAAGAAGCTGACCGACGAGGACGGTACGCCCCTGATCGACGATCAGGAGCATCGCTACGTGGCCGAGCAGGCGCAGCGGTTCCAGGTCGACGCGCTTGACATCCGCAGCCCCCAACGCCGAGCCGAGGTTGACAAGATCTACAAGACGCTGTGGCCGGCCGTCGAAGCGGCTATCGATGCCCGGGACCGCCGGCTCAACTCCATGAAGCGAGGCGACGAGCTGCGAAGCGGCGTGCTGCAGATGGTCAAGGTCTACCTTGCCGCCAAGCGGGTGATTTCGGTGGGCGACAAGATCGCCGGGCGGCACGGGAACAAGGGGGTGATCGCCAAGATCCTCCCCAAGGAAGACATGCCCCATTTGCCCGACGGCACGCCCGTCCAGATCCTCCTCAATCCCCTGGGCGTTCCCAGCCGGATGAACGTGGGGCAAATCCTCGAGACGCACCTCGGTTGGGCCGGTGCCAAACTCGGCTTCCAGGCCATCACGCCGGTGTTCCGGGGGGCGAACGAAGAGGACATCAACGAGGCCCTGGCGGAAGCCGGACTGCCTCGACACGGCAAGACCCCGCTCGTGGACGGAAGGACCGGCGAACTCTTCGAGCAGGAGGTCACGGTCGGGTACATCTACATGATGAAGCTCCACCACCTGGTCGACGACAAGGTCCACGCCCGAAGCACCGGCCCCTATTCGCTGATCACCCAGCAGCCCCTGGGCGGAAAGGCCCGCTTCGGCGGCCAGCGCTTCGGGGAGATGGAAGTTTGGGCCCTCGAAGCGTACGGCGCGGCCTATATCCTCCAGGAACTACTCACCGTCAAGAGCGACGACGTGGAGGGCCGCACCAAGATCTACGAGTCGATGGTCAAAGGCGAAAACACGCTGGAAGCAGGCACTCCCGCCAGCTTCGACGTCTTGACCAACGAAATCCGCGGACTCGGCCTCAACATGACGCTGGAAAAAGGACATGTGTAGGAAATTCTCAATCTGCAATTCCCGGACCCGACCACGCCCCATCTCTTCCGGATAAGGAGTTCCCACGGTGAGCACCGGCGAAAACGCTTATGACCGGATCAATGACTACGCGTCGGTCAGGATCAGTCTGGCCCGGCCGCACGACATCCGAAGCTGGTCGTTCGGCGAAGTCAAGAAGCCGGAAACGATCAACTACCGCACGTATCGTCCGGAGAAGGACGGGCTGTTCTGCGAGCGGATCTTCGGCCCGGAAAAAGACTGGGAGTGCGGCTGCGGCAAGTACCGGGGAATGAAGTACAAGGGGATGATCTGCGATCGTTGCGGCGTGAAAATCACGCACAGCCGCGTGCGCCGCAAGCGGATGGGGCACATCGAGCTGGCCGCCCCGGTCGTCCACATCTGGTTCTTCAAGGCGATGCCCAGCCGCCTGGGAACGCTGTTGAGCATGAAGACCACCAGCCTGGAGAAGGTCGTCTACTTCCAGGACTACGTGGTCACCGAGCCGGGCGACACCGAGCTTCAGAAACAACAACTCTTAAACGAAGAGGACTATCGCAACGCCCGCCAGCAATACCCCGAGGGATCGTTCAAGGCCGAGATGGGGGCCGAGGCGATCCGCCGGCTGCTGACGGGGCTGGACCTGGTCGGGCTGTCGCAGCAATTGCGCGTCGACCTGGGCGACACCAAGTCGAAGCAGAAGAAGAAGGACCTCATCAATCGCCTCAAGATCGTCGAGTCCATCCGCGACAGCGACAACCGCCCGGAATGGATGGTGCTCGACGTGATCCCCGTGATCCCCCCGGATCTCAGGCCGCTGGTGCTCTTGGACTCGGGCAACTTCGCCACGAGCGATCTGAACGACCTCTATCGCCGGATCATCAACCGGAACAACCGGCTCAAGAAGCTCGTCGATCTCAATGCCCCGGAAGTGATCATTAAGAACGAGAAGCGGATGCTGCAGCAGTCGGTCGACGCCCTCTTCGACAACAACCGCTGCAAGCGGCCCGTCCTGGGCTCCAGCAACCGGCCCCTGAAGTCGCTGACGGACATGATTAAGGGCAAGCAGGGCCGCTTCCGTGAAAACCTCCTGGGGAAGCGCGTCGATTATTCCGCCCGAAGCGTGATCGTGGTCGGCCCCTCCCTGCGGCTGCACCAGTGCGGTCTTCCCAAGAAGATCGCTTTGGAGCTCTACCAGCCGTTCATCATCCGCCGGCTGAAGGAGTTACAGCACGCCGACACGATCAAGAGCGCCAAGAAGATGCTGGAGCGCAAAGACGAGGAGGTTTGGGACATCCTCGAAGAGGTGATCCACAACCACCCCGTGCTCTTGAACCGGGCACCGACGCTTCACCGCATGGGCATCCAGGCATTCGAGCCGGTGCTGGTGGAGGGGAACGCGATCAAGCTGCACCCGCTGGTGTGCAAGGGCTTCAACGCCGACTTCGACGGCGACCAGATGGCGGTCCATCTCCCGCTGTCGATCGAGGCCCAGGTGGAAGCCCACACGCTGATGATGGCGACCAACAACATCTTCAGCCCGGCCAACGGCGCCCCGATCATCAGCCCCTCGCAAGACGTGGTGATGGGCTGCTACTACCTCACGATGGCCTTGCCCGACCGGAAGGGCGAAGGCGTGGCGTTCTCCTCGCTCGACGAAGTCCAGTTGGCGTACGCCCTGGGCAAGGCCGACAAGCACGCGACGATTAAGGTCAAGTTGCCCCAGGGTTGGCGCGTCAAGGGTGAACCCGACACCCCGCCCGGGGCCGTCATCGAAACCACCGTGGGGCGCGTGATCTTCAACACGGTGCTTCCCACCGGCATGCTCTACTACAACACCCCCATGCGCTCCCCGCAACTGGCCACGGTGATTTCCGACTGCTACGAGGTCCTGGGCCGTCGCGCGACGATCGACCTGTTGGACGAAATGAACCGCATGGGGTTCCGCGAGAGCACCCGAAGCGGCCTCAGCTTCGCCACCGACGACCTAATCACGCCCCCCAATAAGGGCAAGATCATCGGCGCCGCCGAAAAGTCGGTGCTCAAGATCATGAAGCTCTACCAGCGGGGCATCATCACCGAGGGCGAACGCTACAACCAAGTCCTCGACGCCTGGACCCACGCCCGCGAACAAATCACCACCGAAATGATGTTCGAGCTGGAAAACGACCGCCGTTTTCCCGGCTACGTCAACCCGATCTTCCTGATGGCCCACTCCGGCGCCCGGGGCGGCACCGAGCAGATCCGCCAGTTGTCCGGCATGCGTGGCTTGATGGCCAAGCCGTCGGGCAAGATCATTGAGACTCCCATTAAGGCCAACTTCCGCGAGGGTCTGAGCGTGCTGGAGTACTTCAGCTCCACCCACGGCGCCCGAAAGGGCCTGGCCGACACCGCCCTGAAGACCGCCGACTCCGGCTACCTCACCCGCAAGCTGGCCGACGTGGCCCAGAACGTCGTCGTCACCCAGCACAATTGCGGCACCACGCAAGGCATCACCAAGGGGGTCATTTACCGGGGAGAAAAGGTCGAGGTGAGCCTGGCCGACTCGATCCGCGGCCGCGTCAGCCGGGCCAACATCGTCAACCCGATCACCGACGACGTGATCGTCCGGGAAGACGAGCTGATCACCGCCGAGATCGGCCGCAAGATCGAGGAGCTGGGGCTGGAGAAGATCCAGGTCCGCAGCCCCATGACCTGCGATGCCGGCCTGGGTGTCTGCGCGCTGTGCTACGGGATGGACCTCTCCACGGGGTCGTTGGTCGAGGAAGGGATGGCCGTGGGGATCATTGCCGCCCAAAGCATCGGCGAACCCGGTACTCAGCTCACC
Source organism: Planctomycetota bacterium (assembly GCA_043824335.1). Taxonomy (GTDB): domain Bacteria; phylum Planctomycetota; class Planctomycetia; order Pirellulales; family Thermoguttaceae; genus JBDRTC01. The sequence goes on from JBDRTC010001130.1 coordinate 12,195, forward strand.
CTGAGGTCTTTCCATATCGGTGGAACGTCTTCCCGTAGCGTTGAACAATCCCGGATTAATGCCAAGAATAAAGGTTTTATCAAATACCATAATTTAAGTACCGCTCCTAAGAAA
>JBDRTC010001131.1:0-12495 GCA_043824335.1 Planctomycetota bacterium
CCGCAGCGGCCGCCTCGAACGTCTTGGGCCGGACGGCGATGATTTTCAACGGGCTCTTGAGCACCTCGGTCGCGACAGTGTTGCCGCCCAGGGCGTAGCGCCGGGTCACCAGGCTTCCATCCCGCACGTCGAGGCCGATCGCGTCGGTCACGCAGCCGGCGCCCAGCTTCTCGGCAAGCCGCCCGGCCAGCTCTTTGCCCCGCCGCGTGGAGCCAACCAGGACGAGTTGGATGGAATTGCCGGACACGATTTGCCCGAGCGTCTCAGCCGTCCTCTCGACTTCGCCGCCGGCCAGGTGCGGACTCGTGCCCGTGTAGACCCGCTCGGCGCCGTAACGGAAGCATTGCTGGGCATCCTCCGAAGCGTTGTCGCCGAAGACCGCCGCCGCCAGGGTGAGCCCCAGTTCCGAGGCCAGGGCCCGACCTCCGGACAGAAGTTCGTAGAGCACCTCCCGCTTTTCGCAGTAGACCAGCATCACTCGATCACGCCCTCCCTGAGCAGGTCGTCGAGCAGGTTGGCCACGGCCTCGTCTGCCGACCCGTCGTAGACGACGCCCTTGCGCTCTTGCTCGGGCGCCAGATTGCTGAGCATCTGAATCGAGGAGGCGGCCGCGCCTATTGCGGCTTCCTCCAGCCCCAGTTCGGCCGGGGTCCACTGGTGCAAGGGCTTGCGCCCGGCGCGGAGGATGGCCGTCAACGGCGGCAGACGCGGCTTGTTCAGTTCGCCGGCCACGCTGACCAGCGCCGGCAGCCCGGCCTCTACCACTACGAGCGACTCTTCCAGGTCGCGCACGGCGCGGATACGGCCGTCGCGCACCTCCAGCTCGCGAACATAGGTGATTTGCGGCAGGTCCAATAGCTCGGCCAGTCGCGACGGCACCTGCCCGGAATACTCGTCGGCCGAGCCCTCGCCGGTGAGGATCAGGTCGAAGGGAGCGATCTTCCGGATAGCCGCGGCCAGGGCCCGGGCGGAGCCCATGGCATCGGAGCCCTGGAAGGCCGGATCGGTCAGGACGACCGCTTCGTCGGCGCCGATGGCCAACGCTTCCTTGATCGTCTCGGAGAGCCTGGCCGAGCCGACCGCCACCGCCGTCACCCGGGCGTCTTCCCCTGCCTCACTGGCCCGCTCCTTGATCCGGACGGCCTCTTCCAGGGCGTTCTTGTCGAAGTCGCCGAACAGAAGCGGCAGTCCTTCGAGCACGGGCTCCCGCGTCTGGCTCTTGATCCGGATCTGCTGGAGATCCACCACTTGCTTCATGCATACGATGATGTGCATAACCCGCTACCCAAACCGAAACTGCACGCCAAACCCTGCCTGGGGGTAACGCCACTCCAGTGCATCGTGGCGGCAGGCGATCGTACACGCCCCGCACTCCAGGCAACCCTCGAACTCGACGTGAACCTCGCTCCGCTCCTCGCTCCATGAATAGACATTTGCCGGGCAAACGTGCAGGCAATACCGCTTCGTGCAAGCGGCCTTGCAGACCTCGTGCCGGACAACGATGTGGCTCGACTTATCGAGCTTGAAAACGTTCCGTCCCAGCTTGGCGTCAACGTTCACGTGTTTCTCCGATAGCCCCTACACCTTACGCGAAGCCCACAGGTCACGCAAGGTGGCGAAACCGACCAGCGGCCGAATGTCGCGCCACGCCGTGGCCGATAGTTTTTCTTTGGGCTCTTCGCCGACCCACAGGAGATTCTCCAAGAGTCGGCAGGCCGCTTCGGGGTAGAGGCCGAATAGCCGCGGGTTCTCCAGAAAGTGCGGCACGTGGCGGAAAGTCTTGAGGTCTTGGAGCACGAAGCTCTCGCCCAGCAGTCTCTCGTAGCCGGAGAGCGTGGCCGCCGAATAGTCTCGCTGCTCCCTGGCTTCGAGGATCGCCCGAGCCGCCATGGCGCCCGAGGCCAGGGCGAAGTCCATCCCGCGCACGGTCAGGCCGAGGTTCAGCGCCATGCCGGCCGCGTCGCCCACCACGAGGATGCCGTCGCCAAACAGCTTGGGCATTTTCGCAAAGCCGCCTTCCGGGATGGCATGGGCCGAGTACTCGACCAGTTCGCCGCCGCGAACGAGCACCTCGATCTCCGGACGCGCTTTGAATTGCTCCAACAGTTCGTGAGGCGCCAGCGGCGGGTCGTGCTCCGCGAGTGCCTTGAGATTGACGACCAGCCCCAGCGACAGGCTTTCCCGGTTGGTGTACACAAAGCCGCCGCCGTTGATCCCCTCGGTAAACGCGCCGAACAGAAGCTGCGCCGCTCCGTGGCCCGGGGCCACGCCGAACCGGTCCTCGATCACTCCGGCCGGCAGCTCGATGACCTCCTTGACCGCCACGGCGAAGTCGGCCGGATCGTGCCCGTCGCGGAGTCCGGCCTTTTCGGCGACGAAGGAGAGCGCCCCGTCGGCGGCCACGACCACGTCGGCGCCGATCTCCTCGCCCGCGGCGCGGACGCCGGTCACCCGGCCGTTCTCCAGGCGCAGGTCCTCGACCTCGTACTTGGGCACGACGATCGCCCCCCGCTCGGCCACGCGATCGGCCAGCCAGCGGTCGAACCGGGACCTGAGAACCGTGTAGCTGTGATAAGGCTCTTCGCGGAGCCGCTGGCTCGTGAGCTCGACCGTCGTCGAGGCCTCGCCGCTCATCACAGAGAGCCGCTCCTTGGTGACCGGCCGCTCCAGCGGTGCCTCGTCCCACAGGTCGCCAAAGAGCGAACGAACCGGGTTCAGATAGAGCCGCCCCCCGCTAACGTTCTTACTCCCCGGATAATCCCCCCGGTCGACCACCAGCACCTCGACCCCCTCGGCAGCCAAGAAATACGCCGCCGAAAGCCCGGCGGGCCCGGCACCCACGACGATGACGTCGACCTTCTCCATGCGGGGGTTGCTCCTGATGGTGGTTTCTGGGCTATTGGCCTTCGCCGCTTCACTCAACGGTACGGGATTGCCTCGTTGCCGATGAACTCGCGGGCGATGATGAGCCTCATGATGTTGGCGCCGCCTTCGGCGCCGACGAGGTAGGACAACACGCCGCGGTAGGCCATTTCCAGGGGGCAGTCCTTGGTGAAGCCGAAGGCGCCGTGATACATCAGTGCGTGCTTGACGACGTCCAGACAGAGCGACGGCGCCGTCACCTTGCAGACGGCCACCGCCTCGTTGATCTCGCGCTGCGTAACGCTGCCGTCCTCGTAGTGCCGGTCGATCATCCAGGCCGACTTGATGAGGAAGTGGCGGAGCATCTCCAGCCGGGCGCGGTCGTCGGCGATCTCGAAGGAGATGCCCTCGAAATTGGCCAGCGCGCGGCCGAAGGCAACCCGTTGCTTCACCCAGTCGCGTCCCATTTCCAGCGCCCGCTCCGCCCCGCCCATGCACGCAGCCGCCACCAGCGTTCGCGCGGCGTTAAAGCCCTCCATGTTGATGTAAAAGCCCCGGTTGATCTCACCGAGGACGTATCGGGCGGGGATCTCGACGTCCTGGTAGCGGAAGGCGCCGGTGGAAAGCCCGCCGCGTCCGACGTCGTCAAACAGCGTGGTCGACACGCCCGGCGCGGCGGCCGGGACATAGGCAAACGTCATCCCGCGATGGCCGGCCTCGGGGTCGGTGCGGAACAGCGTCAGGTGCCCGCCGCCGCGCGACGTGGCTTCCTCGGCCCCGCTGATATAGCTTTTCTCGCCGTTGATGATGAGCCGGTCTCCCTCATGGCGGGCAACCGTCTTGATGTTGGCCAGATCGGAGCCGCCGCCCGACTCGGTGGTGGCGATGCCCAAGAACCACTCGCCCGAGGCGACCCGGGGCAGGATTTCCCGCTTGGCCTCTTCGGTCCCATGCCGCGCCAGCAGGTAACTCCAGCCCAGGCAGAGCAAGGTATAAACCGGCACCGACATGCTCAGATCGGCCCGGGCCAGCTCGTGGATCGTGAGCGTGGCGTATACAATCTCCTCGCCCGGCATGGCCGAGCCGCCGTACTCCTCGGGGATCGTAACCCCAAAGAGACCCAAGCCGGCCATCTCCTGGATGATCTCCTCGGGAATCCCTTGGTGTGCGGAGTCGATCTCCCGCGACCTGGGCTGGACGGTTCTCTCGGCGAACTCGCGAACGGTTCGCTGAAAAAGCGATTGCTCAGTGCTGAGTCTGAAGTCCATGAATTGGGGAGCCTCCTGAAAGTCGGTGACGGGAAAAGGGGGACAGATTTGCTTTTCGTCGGCTCTTCGTGTCCTTGTGCAGCATCCGGCTCGGGTGAAAAGCGAACCTGTCCCCCTTTTTCCTTGTGGAATTGGTGTATTTTACACACCCTACGTCATTTGGGTTGGGGATAAAAGCGGGCGGCCGAACGGGCCAGCCGCTGGAGGGTATCGGTCGGTTGGAAGCGTCTTCCCAGCGGGGTGTACTTCTCCGTTCGCTTCAGGATTTCCTCGGCTCCTTCGGTGTCGCACCAGCGGAGGAGGCCGCCGCGGAACGTGGGAAAGCCGATGCCGAGGATCAGGCCCATGTCGACGTCGGCCGGCTCTCGCACGATGCCCTCTTCCATCGCCCGGGTCGCCTCCAGGAGCATGACCAGAAACAAGCGGTCGGTGATCTCGTCGTCGTCGATCGCGCGGAGGTCGGCCCGGTGCTTTTCGAGTAGCGGTGGGAGATCGGGGTCGGCGATCCCTTTGCGGTGCTCGGCGTCGTACTTGCGGAACCCGCCCCCCGACTTCTGCCCCAACCGGCCCCGCTCGACCAGGTCGGCGAGGACCGGAGGGCAAAGGGCGCGATCGGCGAAGCCTTCAACGAGCACGCGGTTTGCGTTGCACACGGTGTCCAGGCCGATCACGTCGTTCAGAAGCAACGGCCCCATGGGCATGCCGAACCGGGTGGCGGCCCGATCGATCGCGTCCATCGACGCCCCCTCGAGGACGAGCGACACGGCCTCGTTCAGATAGGGGAAGAGGATTCGATTGACCAGGAAGCCCGGGCCGTCGCGCACGACAATCGGCGTCTTGCCGATCCGCTTGGCCAGGGCGACGGCCGTGGCCACGGTCTCGTCACTGGTTTCATCGCCCCGGACGACCTCGACCAGCGGCATCCGATCCACGGGATTGAAAAAGTGCAGCCCAACGAAACGATCCGCGCTGGGGGCCGACTCGGCCAGGCGGGTGATCGAGATGGTCGAGGTATTGCTGGCCAGGATCGCGCCCGAGTCGAGCACGCCGGCCAGCGCTTGATAGATTTTCGCCTTCAGGGCCTGGTCTTCGGTGACGGCTTCCACCACCACGTCGCAGTCGGCAAAGATCTCGTGCGAGGTGGACGTGCGGAGCTTACCGAGCATTTGGTCCATGTCTTGGTCGGTGGCCCGGCCGATCTTGATTCGGCCGGCTACGACCTCTTTGGCCCTGGCCACTCCGTCGGCCAGGCACGTTTCGTCGAGATCGACCATGGCCGACGCGATGCCGCACCGGGCATGCGCGGCGGCAATGCCCGAGCCCATCAGGCCCGCCCCCAGCACGCCCACGCTCTGGACCGGCCGGGCAACGACGTCGGGGTCGTCGACTCCCCGGTCGCGCCCCAGACGCTGCTTCATGAAAAACACGGCGATCAGATTGGCCGGAATCGGCGTGCCCATCACCTCCACGGCGGCCGATCGCTCGACTTCGAGGCCCCCTTCAAGCGAAAGAGTGCAACCCTCCTGGATCGCCCGAAGGGCGACCAGCGGGGCAGGGTAATAACCCTTGGTCTTGCGAGTTAGCTCTTTTTCTGCAGCGGCAACGATCTCCCTAAGCTGATCGCCGCTGAGTTCCACCGGTCGCTGCCGGCGACGCCGCAACTGCTCCCACTCGCCACTTTCCCGGGCCTCGTCGATGAGCCGGCATCCTTCCTCCGTGAGCCGGTCGGCTCCAACCACGCCGGACACCAGGCCGAGCGTTGCGGCTTCGGCCGCCGCGACCGGCTCGCCGGAGCCGATCATCCGGATGGCCTCGGCCACGCCCACGAGCCGCGCGAGCCGCTGGGTGCCGCCCCAACTGGGGATGATGCCCAGCGTGACCTCCGGCAGGGCAAACCGCGTCTTCGGGCCGTCCGACGCAACCCGATAGTCCATCGCCAGGGCCAGCTCGGTCCCGCCCCCCAGGCACGGACCGTCGACCAGCGCCACCGTGGGCCACGGCAGCCGGCTGATGCGGTCGAAAACGTCATGCCCCCGGGCGACAAACGCCCCGGCCTCCTCCTTGGTCACGTGAGCCAGACCGGCCAGCTCCTTCAGATCAGCGCCGGCAATAAACTGCCCCGGTTTCCCACTCACCAACACCAGACCACGCAGGTCCTCACGCCCCTCAAGCTCCCCGACCACTCCCGCAAGCTCCTCGAACACCGGTTCCGAGAGCGTATTGACCTTCGATCCCGGTTGATCGAACGTCAGCACGGCAATCTGATCGCCAATCTCTTCCAGCCGAAATGCGTTTTCCATACCTCCCCCGAGTTTGCCCGCGACCGCCCATTTTCCTGTTGCCAATCGCTGGAAGCAACGTACCTCCTCACATTGCCGTTGGCAATACCCTGCCTGAGCGTGGACGGCTACTTGTTGACCGCCAGATGCTCAAAGCGCGGGCACGAGTGCAGATGTCCGTTTCGCAAGTCCTCGCGCAATGCCGGACGAGATGGGCAAGCGGAAGGAATTGTGTTGCCTGGGAGAATCGCCTTCGGGGGCAATTAAACGGGACAGGTCTGATAATTGACATTCGGAATGGCGTTTGCTAGACTTCCGTCATGCCACGTACCGCACGAGTTGCCCCTGGTGGGATGGTTTTCCACGTTTTGAACCGAGGCGTGGGCAGAATGCGTCTGTTTCTGAAGGACGCAGACTTCGAAGCCTTTGAGCGGACGATCGAGAAGACGCTCGAAAGCCGTCCGATGCGCATTTGCGCGTATTGTCTTATGTCGAATCACTGGCATTTTGTCTTGTGGCCAAAACGCGATGGCGACTTGGGCGCCTTCATGCAGAAACTGACCATCACCCACGTGCGCAATTGGCAGGAAAACCGGCAGCGTGTCGGGTATGGCCATCTTTACCAAGGCCGCTACAAGTCGTTTCCGGTGGAATCGGACGACCACTTCTATCAAGTCGTGCGTCATGTTGAGCGGAACGCGTTGCGAGCGAATGCGGTCGTACAGGCGGCAGACTGGCGTTGGTCAAGTCTTTGGCGCCGAGTTCATGGCAAGGCGGAGGATCGACGCTGGCTCAGCAACTGGCCGTTGCCTCGCCCGCGTACTTGGCCCGAACTGGTAAACGAGCCTCACACGGAGGCGGAATTGGACGCGATCCGTCGCAGCGTCTTGCGCGGGCAGCCGTACGGAGGCGAGGACTGGGTCAAGAACACGGCCGAGCAGTTAGGGCTCCAGTCCACGCTACGATCCCGCGGCGGACCAAAGAAGAATCCATGCGACGCTGGTTGACGCAGGAAATTAGACCTGTCCCAATCCTGTTCGGCACGAGATTTGCGCATTCTATCGCACCCCGCGCAAGGGGTATTGCGCGGTTTCTCTGAGCGCGCATAATCATCGGCATGGCCGGCAAGAAACGTGAAAAGGTGCGGGAACGGGACGTCACGGGCTTGAAGTATTTCGACAAGCTCGCGCCGCTCTTGGCACGCCTGCACGACGTCGGCTGTGGGCGTGACAAGGCCGGCAACCGCCTGTTGCACTTCGACGAGTACTGCATGCTCGTGCTGCTGTTCTTGTTCAATCCCGTGGTCCGGTCGCTGCGGGCCATCCAGCAGGCGAGCGAACTGCGCAACGTGCAACGCAAACTCGGCTGCCTGCGTGCCTCGCTCGGTTCGCTCAGCGAAGCCACGGAAGTTTTCCAGCCCGAGCGGCTGAAGGAAATCATCGCCGAATTGGGCGAACAACTGAAGCCCATCGCCCGCGATCCGCGGCTGGGCGACGTCGAGCACGTCGTGACGCTGGTCGATGGCACGCTCTTGAAGGGCCTGCCCGTGCTGGCTGAGGCGGCGCTTCGCGATTCGCGCACGGCCAAGCTCGAAGGCAAGGTCCGCCTGCACACGCAGTTCGACCTGGAGCGGGGTGTGCCGATCCGGATCGACGTGACCGAAGGCGTCAGTCGCGGCGAGGCCGACGAGCGGGCCGTGCTGGCCAAGGCCCTCCAGAGCGGACGTTGCTACGTGAAAGACCGCGGCTACGCCAAGTTCAAGCTGTTCAACGAAATCGTCGCCGCCGGAAGCAGTTACGTCTGTCGCCTGCGCGACAACAGCGTCTACCAGGTCGTCGACGAGGGCACGTTGTCTCAGGACGATGTCCAAGCCGGCGTGGTGTTCGATGGGGTTGTGCTCTTGGGCGAAACCACCAAGAAGGCCGAAGACCGGCCGGACCATCCACTCCGGCTAATCGTGATCTCCACCGCACCGCACGAAAAACGCGGCGCCGCCGCAGGCCCGGCCAGCAGCGGTCTGCTGCTGATCGCAACGAACCTCTTGGACTTGCCGGCCTGGATCATCGGCTTGATCTACCGCTATCGCTGGACCATCGAAGTTTTCTTTCGCTTCTTCAAGCATGTGCTGGGCTGCCGGCATCTGCTGAGCCGCGATCCGGTGGGGATCGAGATTCAGACCTACTGCGCGATCATCGCCTGCATGCTCATCAGCCTGTGGACGGGCCGCAAGCCGACGCTGCGAACCTACGAGATGATCTGCCACTACTTCAGCGGCCTGGCGGAGGAGGACGAACTCCTGGCCCACCTGGCCAAACTGCAAAAACAAGACGCCCACCCCTAACGCGCGGTCCCCTGCGCTGACGACCGCGACGGCGCTCGTTGCTGCGCCGATGCCGCCTTCTGCTCGCTCGCCATCCCGCCAGGCTGTCTCCTGCCCGCTCGTTCCACACCCTCGCGCGACGACTTGCTTGGCAACGTCCACACCCTGTGCAATAATCGAGCCGAACAGGATTGGACCTGTCCCGTTTAATTGTCCTCCGTGCCTCGGAGAGATGAATGGTTCGACATGGCCCACCGCTTCGTTTCGTATCTTTGGCCGCCGCGGCGATCATCATGTCCGTCGTGGTATCCGTGCCATCCATGGCTGTTGAAATGCCTGAGCGCGGCATCTGCGCACATCGCGGTGCAATGGCGACGCATCCGGAGAACACTCTGGCGGCCTTTCAAGAGGCTATCCGTCTGGGCGCCCATGCGATCGAGTTTGACGTTAAATGGACCAAGGACCAGCAACTCGTGCTGATGCACGACGCGACCGTCGACCGCACGACCAACGGCACGGGCAGGGTGTCGGATTATACGTTGGCCGAGATCAAGCAGCTTGACGCGGGCAGTTGGAAAGGATCGCAGTTTGCCGGCGAGCGGATTCCCACATTGGCCGAATCGTTGGCAATCATGCCGCATAACACGTGGGTAATGGTGCATCTGTACGCTACTGGGGCCGACTTAGCCGGGGCCGCCGCCGATGTTGTCATTGGGGCCGGACTTGAGCATCAGACCGTTTTCCTCGCGCAGGCGGCAGAAGTGCTCGGTATCGAGCGGGCCGAGCGGGACTCCGGCAAGGATATTATGATCTGCAATACGGACACACGGGGCACGGGCACGAATTACGTCGACCAGACAATCAACGGTCGATTCGACTTCCTTGTTTTTAGCGGCGGTGGGTTTCCCCTCGCCGCGGACATGCAACGGCTAAAGGACAATGGTGTTCGCACCATGTTTTACGGTACTGACGATCCTGATACCCTTACGTACTGGTTCGACAACGGGATTGAGTTCCCGGTGGTGGACGACCTCGCGTCATCGGCGGGTGTAGCGCAAGGGCTAGGTATCGAACCCCTGGCCCCGATTCTTGTTAATGACCCGCTCAAAGGGCGTGCTGGACACCGAGGTGCGGCGGATCGACGCCACCGAAGAGGCAATTGAACGGGGCAATTATAGGGCAATAAAGGGCAAATTGCCTTGTCCCGCGATCGCACAACCGCTGGCAATACCCTGCCTAGCCCGTGGCTTCGACCGCCAGCGCCACCGCTTCGCCGCCGCCGATGCAGAGGGAGGCGATGCCGCGGCGGGCGCCCGTGCGGCGGAGGGCGGTGAGCAGAGTGACGAGGATTCGGGCGCCGCTACAACCAATGGGGTGGCCCAGGGCAACACTGCCGCCGTTTACATTGACCTTGGCGGTGTCCAGCTCAAGCTCCCGCAGTACCGCTACGGTTGAACCGCTGAAGGCTTCGTTAATTTCAAAGAGATCGACGGCTTCCTTAGCGAGGCCTTCTTTGGCCAAACATTTCGGGATCGCTCCAATCGGCGCTACCAGGACATATTTCATGTCCAAACCAAAGGATGCCTGGGCGCCGATGGTTGCCAGTATTTGACATCCGAACTCCTCAGCCTTGTCTCTGGACATCACGACCACGGCCGCGGCCCCGTCACTGATGACGGAAGCATTGCCGGCGGTTGTCAGCCCATCTTTTTTAAAAGCCGATCCCATCTTGGACATTAATTCATAGCTGGTTTCCCGGGGACATTCATCCTGGCTGAACAGAACCGGATCTCCTTTTCGCCGGGGAATTTCAACGGCTACGATTTCGTCTTTGAACTTACCTTCCTTGATAGCCGCTAAGGTCCGCCGGTAAGATTCCGCGGCGTATCGATCCTGGTCTTCCCGGCTGACATGGTATTTTTCAGAACAAAGTTCATTGGAAATTCCCATGTGGAAATCGTTGACAATATCCCACAGGCCGTCGCGGACCATGTGATCCTGCAGGGTACCCGGCCCCATGCGGTATCCAAAACGGGCTTTTTCCAGAAAATAGGGGGCCATGCTCATATTTTCCATTCCCCCGGCAACCACAACATCGGCATCACCGACCTGAACAGCCTGAGCTGCCAGCATGACCGACTTTAAGGCCGATCCGCAAACCTTGTTAACGGTAAAGCATTCCACTTCCCAGGGCATGCCGGCCAAAACCGCGGCCTGTTTGGCAGGATTCTGGCCGTAGCCGCAGGGAAGAACCAAACCCATAATCACTTCATTGACATCTTCCTTTTTAATTCCGGCCCGATTGATCGATTCTTCAATCACGACAGCACCCAGTTTGGTTGCGCCCAATTCGCTTAAAGAACCATTGAACCCGCCCAAAGGAGTTCGAACCGCGCTGACGATTACTGCTTCTTTCATGAACATTCTCCTTTCTTACAACGTCTGTAATAAACTCAATTAATCCAAGGTAACATGAAAGTATAGATAAATGACAAGAAAAAAATGACGGCTTGGACTATCTTTTTTACATATTCCGTCGGTATTGTCCCCCGACATTGTACAATGCCCGTGTAATCTGGCCAAGCGAACAAACCCGAACCGTCTCCATCAGTTCCGCAAAAATGTTTTCTTCGGCCAAGGCGACTTTTTGAAGACGCTCCAGCGAAACGGGAATTTCCGTACTTGATTGCCGGGTTGCCAGCGAACGCATATACACATTCTGGTTTCCGATGGCAATCATCCGTATTCTATCACCCAAGAGGGCGCCTCCGGTTCTACGCCGGGAGGGATCGCAGCTCAACACGGCGACTTTGATATCCTTGATATCATGGAGCAGGCGCAAGACAATCTCATCCGTTAGTGACGATTTTCCGGAGCCGCCGGTACCCGTGATGCCGACAACCGGTATTTTTCGATTTCCAATTCTTTGCAGCAGTTGAGACCTTATTCCGGATAGGCCCTTGTTACCAGAATTGGATGCGGCTTTGGTCGGTTCAAAGGCGCTAATAAAATTCGCGACTACCCGTTTATTTTCAGATGAAAGTTTGGTGATATCCAGACTTTCTAATTGGAAAGTCGCGAAATCAATCCTGCTGACCATGTGATTAATAAGCCCTTGCAGTCCCATTTGGGCGCCTTCTTCAGGAGAAAATATCTTAGCGACCCCGTATGCTTCCAGTTCTCTAGCTTCCTCCGGTATAATAACACCGCCGCCGCCGCCGAAAACTTTGATGTTAGAGTCGCCGTTTTCGGCTAAAAGATCAATCATGTATTTGAAAAATTCAACATGGCCGCCCTGATAGCTTGATACCCCGATGCCCTGAACATCTTCTTCGATAGCAGCATTAACAATGTCCCGGACAGAACGATTATGCCCCAGGTGAATAACTTCAACACCCGTATCCTGGAGGATCCGGCGCATGATGTTTATGGAAGCATCATGCCCGTCAAATAATGACGTTGCCGTAACCACCCGAATGTTATGCCTGGGCCGGTATGGTTCAACTTCGACATTCATTAGTCTTCCTTTACTGAAATTGACAAAAAAGATGGGAAAAATCGGGATAGGCCCATTCAGGCCAGAAACACATTCAGCACATCTTTCCTGGCGCTAACGTGCTGCAGGATTACCTGTATTAAATCTTCGGGCTCCAGGTTAATTCCGCTGGACAAAGGCAGGCTGCATTCCAACATGTATTCCGTCAGAAGTATCTGGTAGTTGTTCCTACGCTTACTGAGCACAACCGCTTCTTCTTTTTGACCGATT
>JBDRTC010001132.1:0-2223 GCA_043824335.1 Planctomycetota bacterium
GCTACTCGGGCGGCGACATCGCCAACGACGCCAGCCACCAGATCGACCTGGCCCGATGGCTCTTGGGGGTGGATTACCCCAAGACCGTCTACTCGACCGGCGGCCGCTACGCCACGAACCCCGAGGAGCTGGTGGCCGAAACGCCCGACACGCAGATCGCCCTTTACGACTTCGACCGCCTGTTGGTCAGCTTCGAGTTGACCCTCTACGGCAGCTACATGCTCAAGACCGACGGCGAGGTGCGCGACACCGACATGTTCCCCTTCTGGATGCAGAACGCCACGCGGATCGAGATCTTTGGCACCGAAGGGCTGATGGTCGTGGGCCGGCACGGCGGCGGATGGCAGGTCTTCGTGCGGCCCCACCAGCGGCAACCGGTCGTCAAAGACCAGGAGTTCGGCCGCTTCCCCGATCCCGAGCACAAGGAGAACTTCATCTCCTGCATTCGCTCTCGCGAGAAGCCCAACGCCGACGTGCTTGAAGGCCACCGAAGCGCCCTGATGATCCACTACGCCAACATCAGCTACCGGCTGGGCGGCCAGAAGATCACAATCAACCCCGAAACCGAAGAGATCGTCGACAACCCCGAGGCCAAGAAGCTCTTCAGGCGAACCTACCGCGAGCCGTGGGTCGTGCCGGAGAAAGTGTGAGGGAGCAGGCGGTATGCAGTAGGCGGTACGCAGAGGGCAGTAGGCAGTAATTCTGCAACGCCCACGGACTGCGGTCCGTGGGGTCCTTTCGACAATACGTGACCGTTGCACGTGCCGAACGATCATCGCTGCACGGAGCATCCGCGGCGGCACGCGCGTGGGTCTCGTTCCTCGACCCACCCTACCCGGCTCAGCCGCAACGCGGCGGCAGTCAATAGCCAGGGGCGTAAGCCCCTTTTGACCGTGCCGAGAAACCTCGGGAAGCCCCGAAGGGGCGGTACTGGCCTTGTGTCGCCCCTCCGGGGCTTCCCGGATGATTTGGGCGCCCTCTCCAGGGGCTTACGCCCCTGGCTATTGACTGTCGTCCCTTCGGGACTAGAACACTTCACTCTCCGCCCGCTTCCAGGCGACGGTACTTTTCCCGGTACTTTCGCCAGAGGCGCTTGTGGCGGTTGTCGAGGTCGACCGCGCGGCCCTGGACGTAGGCGGCTTCGACTTGCGTGGGAGTTTCCAGCGGGTCGCCGTCGGTGACGATGAGTGTGGCGTCCTTGCCGACCTCCAGCGAGCCGACGCGGTCGTCCACGCCGAAGATCCGGGCCGGGTAGAGCGTGATCGCCTTGAGGGCTTCCTCCGGCGGGAGGCCGTAGGCGACGGCCGTCGCCGCCTCGAAAGGAAGGTTCCGCGCGTTCGACGTGTTGTGCGAGGCGATCGCAATCGGGATGCCCGCGGCCCGCAGCCGCTCGGGCAGCGTGTACGCGGCGTCGTAAGCGTCGTCGCGGCGAAGCGGCAGCCGGTGGACCGCGGCGATAACGACCGGCACGCGATGCTTCTTCAAGAGCGCGGCACAGTGCGGGGCGTCGTACCCGCCGTAAAGGATGAGCTTCACGTTCTCTCGCTGGGCGAACGCCACGGCCGCCTGGATCTGCTGGAGTTCCTCGGCGGTGACCACCAGCGGCAGCTTGCCTTCGAGCACCGGGAGCATCGCCTCCCAGCGCGTGTCGAGCGGATGCCGGCCGGCGCCGGTCTTTTCGGCGGCCTGGGCTTTCTGGTAGCTCCGGGCGTCGGCAAACGTTTGTTCGAGGAGCTGGAGGGCCTTGTCGCGCTCTTTGGGCCCGTCCTCCTCTTTCGGCTCCTCTTCTTTTTCTTTCCAGTCGGTGGCCGGCGACATGGCGGGCCATTGGACGTGCATCCCGACCGGGGCCTTCAAGGTCATCTCTTCCCAGGTCCAGCCGTCGAGGTGCACCAGCGCCGACGTGCCCGAGATGAGCCCGCCCGAGGGCGCGGTGAGCGACAGCAGCACGCCGCCGGATCGGGTGACGGGGATCAGCTCGCTATCTGGGTTGAAGGCCACCTCGGCCCGCACGTTGGGGTTCACCTTGCCCGTTTCGCGGTCATCGCGGGTGGCCCGCACGGCGCTGATTTCCACCAGTCCCAGGCTGCTATAGGCGTTGATCAACCCGGGGTAGACGTGCCGGCCGCGGACGTCGATCCGCTGCGCGCCTGGCGGCACGGCGACTTTTCGTCCGACCGCCGTGATTCGCCCGTTGTCGAAGACCAGCGTGCCCTGCTCGAT
>JBDRTC010001133.1:0-6238 GCA_043824335.1 Planctomycetota bacterium
CTTCTTACTTAGTTCCCGTTGCGGAAAGCCAAAGACCGAGGGTGGCATGGCCAAACTTGTTTGGCCATGTGCCGATTTCTCCGGTGCCGGGAGACATGCCCACGCAAGCGAGGGCATGGCACCCGACTTTCCGCAACAGGAACCACTTTCTCAGCGTACGCGCTCTCCTCGCGCTTTGCTCTCTCGGCCTGCTTTTGTGCGGGTGCCGAACGAACGATCGGCTGCCGGAGGAGGTTCGCCCCCCGACCGCCGCGCCCGAGACGATCACGACGACCACCGGCGCCGAGATGGTGCTCATCCCCGCCGGCGAGTTCGTCATGGGCGACGACGGTGGCGACGACGACGAAAAGCCCGCCCATCCGGTTCGCCTGGGCGCCTTTTACATGGACACCCACGAGGTGACCCAGGCGAGCTATCAACGCCTGATGGGAAAGAACCCCTCGAAGTTCGCGGCGCCCGAGAGTCCCGTCGAGCGGCTCAGTTGGTTCGCAGCCACGCAATACGCGAACATGCGTTCGCTGAGAGAGGGCTTCACCCCCTGCTACAACCCGGAACCGCTCGCGTGCGATTTCGAGGCCGACGGATACCGGCTCCCCACCGAGGCCGAGTGGGAATACGCCTGCCGCGCCGGGACCACGACCCGGTGGTCGTTCGGAAACGACAAGGCCAAGCTGGAAAAACACGCCTGGTTCAAGAGAAACGGCAACAAAACCACGCATCCGGTCGGCCAGAAGAGCCCGAATCCGTGGGGCCTCTACGACATGCACGGAAACGTGGCCGAGTGGTGCAACGACTTTTACGCCGAGGGCTACGATTCGCCGGACGAACGGACGGACCCTCGCGGCCCGACCGCCGGGGAGGAGCGCGTGCTGCGGGGCGGCAGTTGGGCCACCACCGCGGTGGCCTCCCGCTCGTCGGCCCGGGCAAGCGAAACGCCGGGTTTTGCCGACGTCTGCTTCGGATACGAGGCCTACGGATTCCGCTGCGTGCGACGCACGGAGCCGGAGGGGTCGTGACCCAGTGGTCCGTCAAACTGGAAATGCGGGGTTGGGTGCCACTGGCGTCTCGCCAGTGCTGCCGTGAAAGCACGGGCAAGATGCCCGTGGCACCCGTCAAAACGGCCTTGACAGACCACTACTCCGCCATCCTCCTTACGGACACGTAGTACGCCCCGCGCGACTCGCCCGATGACTCGTTGGTGAGCCAGGTTTGGAGCTTCGTCTTCGACGCCTTCAGCTCGACGGAAAACGTCACGGCGGCGGCATCCTTGGGAATCGCCTGGGTGAGGTCGACGTCGCCGATCGCAAGCCGCGCCGTGGTCGCGGCGATGGCCTTGCCGCCGGGGATCGCCGCGGTGATCGGCCGGTCGACTTCCCCCGGCCAGCGACGCAGCGTGATCTCATATCGGCCGCCGCGGGCAATTTCCACGGCCCAAAAGCCGTTGGCCAAAACGCCCGCGAGGATCGCCTGCTGATTCCAGGGCGTGGTGGTATGCCAGTCGAAGCCGGTCAGCCGGGCCGGGTTTTCCTGGTCGGCCCCGAGCACGATCTCCGAGTAGGAGTTGAAGCCGGGGGAAACGTCGGCCCACCAGGCTTCGTAGGCCGTACGCAGCCGCTTGACGACCTCCGGGTGGTCGGCGGCGATGTCTTTCTTCTGCCCGGGGTCTTGATCGATGTCGTAAAGCTGGCCGCCGCCGACCAGGCGCCATCGCTCAGAGAGCACGGCGGCGTTCCATTTCTCGGGCGGGTCGGCGCTTTGACGGTACTGGACGAAGATTTCCCGGTCGGGCAGCCGGTCGGTCTTGCCTAGCAGGAGCGGCGCGAGGCTCACGCCGTCGAACTTCGCCCCCTCAGGCGTTTTGAGACCGCAGAGGTCGACCAGTGTGGGGAGCACGTCGAGGTGCGCCGCAAGCGAGTCGACGTCGCGCGGGCCGGTCAGCCCTCCGGCGGGCCAGCGGAGGAAGCACGGCACGCGATGACCGCCGTCAAAGAGCGATCCCTTGACGCCCCGCATCCCCGCGTTGAACCCCTTGTCGCCGCGGAACCCGGCCGACGTGCCGTTGTCGGTGGTGAAGATCAGGATCGTGTTCTCGGCAAGCCCCAGCCGATCGAGCCTTTCGGCCAGCCGGCCCATGTTCTCGTCGATGTTGGTGATCATGCCGTAGAAGTTGGCGTTGGGCACGTCCGGGTTATCGCGATAGAGTTGGCTGTCCTCCTCGGCCACGAGGTATGGGCCGTGGGGCGCGTTCGTGGCGAGGTAGGCAAAGAAAGGCCGGTCACGGTTGGCCTTGATGAAGTGCATGGCCGCGTCGAACCAGACGTCGGTGCAGTAGCCCTGGAACTTCTCGGGCTTGCCGTTGCGGAAGTAGGTGTCGTCGAAGTAGTCGTTGCCCCAGTAGTCGGGCGTTTGGCCGACCCCGCCGCCGCCGTGAATGAGCACTTCCTGGAACCCGCGGTCCTCCGGCCGGAAGGGATAGTTGTCGCCCAGGTGCCACTTGCCGAAGCAGCCGGTCCGGTAGCCGCCGGCGGCGAAGACGTCGGCCACGGTGACCGCGTCGCTAGAGGGCAAGGAGCGTCCCCAAGTGGTTCCCCACGCGCCGAGCCGCACGGGGTTTTGCCCGGTCAGGAGCCCCGCCCGCGTTGGCGTGCAACAGGGCGAGACGTGAAAGTCCCGTAGCCGGACGCTCTGGGCGTAAAGCCGGTCGAGATTCGGCGTGCGGATCATCGCATTGCCGTGACAAGCCAGGTCGCCGTAGCCCTGATCGTCGGTCATCACCAGAACGACGTTGGGGGGCTCTTTCGCGTGCGTCGCCGACGTCGGAAGGACGACAAGCGCCATCGCCGCAAGAAGAGAAACTGAAGTCGAGATACTCCGGTTCGCTGTCATCGTTTCCTTCCCCCGTGCAATCAGTTGGCATTCTCTGCGACGAAGTCTAAGCGGGACGGATTATAGATTGCACGGTGTATTAGGGTGCCACGGGCATCTTGCCCGTCGACTGGCGAGACGCCAGTGGCACGCCACCGTGCAGGCTTCTCCTTGTCCCGCTTAGTTCGCTCCCCGTTCTTGCAGTTCGGCCGCTACCCTCTCTACTTCGCGCCAGACGCGGAGCAGGTTGCCGCCCCAGATCTTCTCGATGTCCGCTTCCGAATATCCACGTCGCAGCAATTCCACGGTGACGTTCAACGCCTCGGAGTGGTCGTTGAAGCCGGGGATGCCCCCGCCGCCGTCGAAGTCGGACCCGATCCCAACGTGGTCGATGCCCGCCACCTCGACGGCATGATCCAGGTGATCCACGTACTCTTTGAGACTTGCCGGCGGATGCCGCTCGTCGACCCGCTTCATGCCCTCCCGGTACTGCTTGCGCTGTTGGTCCGTGGCTTCCTTAAGACTCGGACGCCCTTTCCGCAAGGGAATACCGAGTTGTTGTGCGAGATCGTTAATAGTCTCCTGCCGCTCGGGCAACGCTGCCTTCAAGAAGCTCCCCAGGGCCACGAGTTGGATGACGCCGCCGCCGGCCGCCAACGCTTTGATCTGGTCGTCGTAGAGATTCCTGGGGTGATCGTTGAGCGCCCGGCAGCCGCTATGCGAGGCGATGACCGGCGCCTTGGAGATTTTGATCAGGTCCCAGAACGATTTTGGCGCGATGTGGGAGACGTCGGCCATCATCCCCAGGCGGTTCATTTCCGCGACGACCTTCCTGCCGAACTCGCTCAGCCCGTTGTGCTCGCTTTCGGCGTCGCCGAGCTTCGAGCTGGGACTTGCGGAGTCGCAGATCTGGTTGTGCCCGTTGTGGCTCAGCGTGATGTACCGGGCGCCGAGGTCGTGGAACCGCTTCACGTTCGCCAAGTCGGTGCCGATCGGGTACCCGTTCTCAACGCCGATCATGATCGCCCGCTTGCCGGTGTTGGCGATCCGCTCGACGTCGTCCGGCGAGGTTGCCAGCTCGCAGCGGTTGGGATACATGGTCTTCGTGAGCCGGTGGACGGCGTCGAATTTGGCCGTCGCGGCTTCCAGGGCGAGCCGGTATCCTTCGGCGTCGCGGCGGCCCTGGCCCACGTAAACGACCAGGAACACGCCGTCCACGTCGCCTTTCTCCATCTTCACCAGGTCGCACTTGAGCTTGGGGTGATCGATCCCCGGATCGAGCTTCTCGGTAGCGTACTCGGCCCCGGCGATGTCGACGTGCGTATCGAGCGCGAGGATTCTTTGGTGAATCTCCTTTGCCGCACTGGACGCACGCTCTTCCCCCGACTGCGCCAGGCAGACGGAAAACACCGCGAAGAAGATCAGAACGGATAGGACGAACGATCGATTCAGCAACATCACACACTCCCTGGTTACTATTGCGACCTTGGTCCCAAGCTCCCGCTTGGGACCGCACTTCCGCGAAGCTCCGCCTCGCCGAAGCGTGAAATGAAGCGAAGCAGAGTTTCGAGGAGAGGAGTGTTCCCAAGCGGGAGCTTGGGAACAAGTTACGCGGATTCTGTTTCACACGACTGAAGTACGATTTCACTGCGCAACCGCTTCGGCTTGCGCCAGCTTCACCGCGCCGGCGACTGGGTCCTTTACGACGGCGATCGGCTTCGGCCGCAGCCCGAGCGAGTTGGCGTGGGCTTCCAGGCCGGCGCGCAGGCGTTGGCTTCCCAGAAGCACTCCACCGGTCAGCGCGAGGGGGAACGGATCGCCGGAGAAGCCGAGCTTTTGGGCGACGGCGGCGACCATCGTGGCCAGCTCGTTGGCGGCGGCGTCGAGAATTCGTTGGGCGGTGGCGTCGCCTTGGTCGGCGGTTGTAGTGACGGCGTCGGCGAGCGAGGCGATCTTGGCGCGGTCGGCGGCCATGCGATAGACGGCGGGAATCAACTCCGGGGGCTTTCTGAGATGGAGCCGTTCGAGAAGGGCCGCCAGGAGTTGCGTGGCCGAGGCACGCCCGTCGGCCGACTTGGCCGCCGCCCGCAGTCCGGCCAGGGCGATGGCGTAGCCGCCCCCTTCGTCGCCGAAGAGGAATCCCCATCCGCCGGCCCTCGCGGTTTGCCCGTCGTGGGTTTGGCCGTAAGCGAGGGAGCCGGTCCCGGCGATGAGGGCGACGCCCCAGCCCTCGGGCGATCCGGCCACGAGGACCGGCAGGGCGTCGTGGACGACGCGGAAGCGGCGGGCCAGGCGCCGCTTTTCCGCCCAGCGGTGGAGCACCTGGCGGTTCTCGTCCCGATCCGATCCGGCCAGGGCGAGCACCGCGGCGGTGAGCCGTCCCGGTTTTGCTCCCGCCTCTCCCATCGCGGCGGCAATCGCCCGATCCAGGTTCTTGAGGGCCTCCGGAAAACCGGTCGCCTGCGGGTTGGCCGGACCAGCCATGCCGCGACCGACGACCAGGGGTTCAGGGGACAGGGGACAGGGGATAGGGGACAGGGCTCCCCGTATTTGTGCAAATCCTGAACCCTGTCCCCTGTCCCCTATTCCCTGTTCCCTATTCCCGGGACCTTCCGAAGCGCATCGCGCCAGCCACGCCACGGTCTTGGTGGCGCCGCCGTCGATCCCGAGAACGAGCCGGTCAGTTTGCATGGGCTTCCAGTGCGCGTCGGAGATGGCCGTCGGCTTCGCGGAGCAGGCGTCGGGCTTCGTCGGGAGTGATGGAGCAAAGGCAGGCGACGATGGCGGTTTTCAATTCCCCGTCGCACCGGGCCAACTGTTTTTCGGCCTCCTCCTTGGAAAGGTCGGTCAAGGCCATCACGATGCGGCGCGAGCGGACCACGAGCTTCGTGTTCGTGGCCTTCAGGTCGACCATCAGGTTGCCGTAGGTCTTGCCCGAGAGCACCATGGTCGCCGTGGTGAGCATGTTGAGTACCATCTTGGTGGCCGTTCCGGCTTTCATTCGCGTGGAGCCGCTAACGACCTCCGGCCCGACCACGGGCGTGATGGAGAGGTCGGAGCACTTGGCCAGGTCGGAGTCGCGATTGCAGGTCAGCCCGATCGCGTAGGCACCCAGTTCGCGGGCGTACTCGAGCCCGGCCAGCACATACGGCGTGCGTCCGCTGGTGGCGATGCCGACGAGCACGTCGCGGCTGGCCAACTCGATCCGCTTCAAGTCTTCCACGGCGAACTCGGGATGGTCTTCCGCGCCTTCCACCGCCCGGACCATGGCCTCGGGCCCGCCGGCGATGACTCCCACGACTTGCCCGAGCGGGCTGTTGAACGTGGGTGGGCACTCGGCGGCGTCGAGCACACCGAGCCGGCCCGAGGTGCC
>JBDRTC010001134.1:0-5534 GCA_043824335.1 Planctomycetota bacterium
AAGAGCCAGGAACTGCGGGAGCATCACAAGTAGGGGCAACGGAGACCATAGAGGTAGATCGTCCGGCGCGAACGCGAAGGCTGCCCGCTCCACAAACATCGCCACGACTGCCGGCACCACGGCGCAAGTCAAAAGGATCGCGTGACTTCGAACGTACCACCATGGGGACTGCCGAGGCTGCGCTACCGGCGGCTGACCGAAAAGGTGTTCCAACAGCACACTGCCCGGAATGACGCCGATCGGAAGGACCACAAACGGCAGAAACCGCCGCCCCATCCACAGGGCCACCGGCAACACACACGCAACCACCACACCGGCCACGAGCAAGCTGCGGACCGTCAACTGAAGTCGGTTTCGCTCGGAGCTCACAGGCGTTTCATCCGCTTGAAAGCCTATCGTCAATGCAAAACACAATAGCGCGCAGATGGAACAACGAGGGAACAACGAGGAACAGTCCCCTATTCACCCGGTTCTTCCGCGAGATCGCGTGTTGCATTCGGAGTTGGACACCACCCCCCTTTTCCGGTCCACTCCTCGTCTATTCGAGCCAACAAAAGGGGAACGCATACCAGAAGAGCCAGCAATGCAGCAGGATCGCCAACGCGAACGCCTGCCTGCGGGTCGCGCCCCGGCGCAGATACAGCCAAAGACCCCATAGCGACAGAATCCACAAAACGTTAATTATCCGTACACTCCCCACGAAATACGGGTGGAACTCGCTCAGTTGGGGCCCAATCCACGTCCCGGCGAACCAGAAAATCGAAAGGGCGGACATCACTGCAAGCAGGATAGGAAACCGGGATGGAATCGGCGACGGTTTCAGAACGCGCGCAAGATAACGGTTCAGAACGACAAAGGTGAGTGCAGCAATGACCCAACCGGGCACGTCCACAAACTCAGGTAGCATCACGAATAGCGGCAGCGGCGACCATAAGGGGAGTTCCTTCGGCGTCGAGGCCGAGTACCCCAGGGCTGAAACGAATGCTGCTGCCGAAGGAAGAAGCGCGCAAAGGCAGAGGACGCCCTGGCCCCGGACGCTCCACCGCGGGTGGCGGCCCTCGCAATTTCGAGGAGTTCGACCGACCCAGCGCTCGATAACGACACTGGCTGGAATGATCCCAACGGGAATCAAGATGAACAGAACGAACCCCCAAGCTTGCCAATAGCTCAGCGCCATTACGGCTGCCACGACGACGGCCACTACGATGCGGCCAAGATACTTCCGAGCGGGCGCGCTGGTTTCTGGACAATCGCTCGATAAAGGATCAGACCCCATGAAACACCATTTCTGCAATACTTGCGTCGAAGGGAATCGCCGTGCGACCCGATGAGGTCCCGTCCCATCGCCGGGAGCGATCGCGACGTGGCGCTTAAGCTTGCTGTTCGCTGGAACGCGGGCATGCGCCACGTCGTACCCGCGCGGGATAAAAAAGGGGTCAGAACTATTTTTCCGGAACAGTCGTGTCGCAGCGCGCCCAGGATTTCGGGATAATAGTTCTGACCCCTTTTTCGCCCTTTTTCGCCGACCCCTTTTTCGCCCCTTTTTCGCCTTCAAGGATCTGCGATCAATCCTGCGGCCGATTTTGCGTGTCGGACGCGCCGTCCGGTTGAGGATTCGCGAAGCCCATGGCTCGTCGGACCAGGGGGTGCTCGTCGGCAGCGAGCCTTTCGACCACTTCGGGCCGGCGAAACTGCGGGTGCCGGCGGAAGATCTCCGCCACGTAGAGCCGCGCCCACCACGCCTCGTGCTTCGAGAGCTTCTCCAACTCCGCGGCCGCCTCCTCCGGAACCTCGTTCTTATCTAGAAACCGGTGCCTGTGTTTCCACAGCACGTCGCTGACCACGTGCTCGGCCCAGAGGATTGGCTTACGTGCGTCACGGTCTTGCAGATACACGTACATCATGCTGAGCACCGCGCTCCCGGGAGACCGCTCGTACATGTACCTAACGAGGTTCGTCGGAGGGTCATCCTTGCTCCCTCGGATTACTGGCTCGTAGCACGCATAGTTAGCGGGCGTAGACTTTACCCACTTCTCTATCCCCGTGAGCAAGTCTCTCACGACCCCATTGAGCTCCAAGTGGTTTGTGTAAATGTAGGGCATAACGGCTCTGACAATAGTGGTATCTGCGTACCGAAAATGCCCGATCATCAGGAAGGCGTACAGTCGTCGGTCATGGTCGTTGGCGGCGCTCGAGGAGTAGTAAAGTATTTGCTCCAATAGTCTTTCAGGCGCGTCTTCCGCGACGTCGCGAAGGCTCTCAAATGCAGCGAGTTGGTCTAGGTACGAGTCGCGCTCACTTTGTACCGTTTCCACGGCCCGATCGATCCGGGCCTGCAACTCCGCATCCGGTCTGATCGGATGGTTATCCAAACTGGAAGGAGCGGCGCACAGGAGGCTCAGAGAGCATATGCTTATTGACAGGCGAAAACACATAGCTGCGAAAGCTCCTATGGGTCAACCTTCTGAGTCAAGCCCTGATGGGGCCCTTCAATCCCGCCCTCACTGCTTCCGCTGATGATTCGAGTCTGGACGGTTTCGTCATTGTCGATCTCAGTGTGTTCGAGCGCGGCTCCCCAGCCCGTATCGTTGACGTTGAGATTGAAGTGTGCCCCGTTCACTTCGTTGCCCCTTAGTCCGAGGTGGAAAAAGGGGTCAGAACTATTTTTCCGGAACAGTCGTGTCGCAGCGCGCCCAGGATTTCGGGATAATAGTTCTGACCCCTTTTCCCTCTGACCCCTTTTCCGCCTTGACCCCAAGTCCCCCCGCTCTGACTTCCGACGCTATCCGGACGAACAGAAGGGGAAGGCAAACCAGAACAGCCAGCAGTGTAGCAGGATTGCCAGAGCCAGTGTTTGCGCAGTCGTCGCTTGGCGGCGAAGGAGAAGCCAGAGCATCCAGATCGCGCCCACAAACGCAACGTTGATTGCGGAAACGCCCCAGACATACCAAGCCTGAAAGTACGCCATCGTTGGGTCGAGCCGGATGCTTGCGAACCAAGCGACGGAGAGGATCGTCGCGGCGCCAAGTACAATTGGAAACCTCGTCGGCAGTGGGCTGGGCTTCACGGCACGTCCTAAATAGAGGTTCAGAAGCAAAAAGCTCACTGCCGCGATCGCCCAGCCGGGAAGAGCCAGGAGCTGCGGGAGCATCACAAGTAGGGGTAACGGAGACCACAGAGGTAGATCGCCCGGCGCGAACGCGAAGGCTGCCCGCTCCACAAACATCGCCACGACTGCCGGCACCGCGGCGCACGCCAGAAGGATCGCGTGACTTCGAACGTACCACGACCGGGACTGCCGAGGCTGCGCGACCGGCGGCTGGCCGACAAGGTATTCCAATAGCACACAGCCCGGAATGACGCCGATCGGGAGCACCACAAACAGCAGAAACCGCCGCCCCATCCACAGGGCCGCCGGCAGCACACAGGCAACAAGCAGAGCCGCCACCAGCAAGCTGCGGACCATCAACTGAAGCCGCTTTCGCTCGGAACTCACAGCCGTTTCATCCGCTCAAAAACCTATCGTCAATGCAAAACACAACAGCGCGCAGACGTAGGAGTTCCCTCGCTACCGAGTGACCCGGTCGTAAAGCCCATCGTGGGGACCTTCAGGGGCAGGAGCAGCACTTCCGTGTTCAATTCGGGTTATTACGGTTGGATCGTTGTCGATTGTGTAATGATCCAGAGTAGCCCCCCAGGGGACCGTGTTGACATCGAGTTCGAAATTGTCATTTTCCCCCACGTTGCCCCTCAGATTCAGGGGCCCAGTGGGCGTATGCTGCCAGTAATTGAGGTGGTAGGTAGGGCCAGGGCCCAGGGGCCGCCGCACTTCGGGGTTCCACCCGTCGTGTCTGACCGCGTCGATGTATGCTGTGAACGCCAGTTCCCAATCGGCGGTAGGCGGATCTTGGGCAAGTTGCGTAGACAGCACATAGGTAGCACCACCTCCTTGGCTATAGCCCAAAACCGCGACTTGCGCTACGCCTCTCTCGTCGATCGCGCTGACTACTTCGTGGTGAGGTGGGCGGTTCCACGCGTCCACATCCTCCTCGTTGAATGCATGAACGTCATAGCCTTCGTCGTACAGATCCTGAGCGATCAAGAACGTTCCGCTGCCTGCGTACAAGGGATCTCGGTCGTTGCCCCCAAAGGCGATGACCACGCTACTGAACGGCTTCAAATGCACCGAGTCGTTGAACACTCTCTGGTTATGGGTTGTGTCCCAGACGCCGTAGATCAAATCGCTTCCCTGACTGGAGCCGGGATCATACTCGACCCACATGCTATAGTCGCCGCCCGCCATGGGAACCGGAACGTCCGAGTCCAAGTAGAGATTCCCCTTGGTGCTGGAACCCCAGACCTTGATGGCAGGGGTCGATCGCTCAATCCTGTACCCGATTCCCGGGGAAGACACGGGACGCGAAAAGACCTCCACCTCGATCAGGTCGTTCTCGTTGGCGACGCTTGTTTCGGTTGCGGCGCAGTCCGGGGTGCCGTTACCGTTATCGTCATCGCCATTGCGGCGGATGCCGGCCCCGGGAGTGTCTTCCTCCTGCCAGGGGATTTCGGTGCGAGGGAACGGGGCACCGTACGCCTGCTCCGTTATCGGCCGGTAGGCCGTCAAGTTGACGCGGACGACGGTGAACTTGACCGTGTCGCGGTTCACCTCCACCCCCGCCGGGTTCTTCAAAATCCAGTCGACCTGGGATTGACCGTAGTCGTAGCCTTCCACGTAGATCTCCGCCGGAATCTGATCCGTGCCGATGGTATAGCTCATCGCCAGCGACTGCTTGTCCTGCGTCTTAAAGAGCTTCGTATTTGCGCCCGTGGCCAACTGCAAGCTGAACCCGCTCAAATCGGCTCCCAGCGGGTCGATCGCGAGCGTGGCCGGCTTCAGATCATCGTCATTCACGGGTTGCCCGGTGCCGTCAACAAGGGGCCCCGGGTCGAGACGGTCCTGCACACCGTTTCCGTTGTCGTCATCCGCGTTGTAATAGACAAGCCTACCGGGATCCTTCATCTCCTCGTCGTCTTCGTACTGCGTCCCGTCAATCATACCGTTATTGTCACTATCCGTGTCGATGTCGGGCACCGGCCGGACGACGTCGATGGACACCGTCGCGTCCCAGAGGCTGTCGTCGAAGCCGTCGTTGCCGCGGTACGTGAACGGGTCCGGACCGGTGTACCCGGCGCTGGGGGTATAGCGGAAGGACCCGTCGGTCGCGTTCAAAATCACCGTCCCACGATCGGGCTGGTCGATGACCGTGACCGTGATGTCGTCGCCCTCCGGGTCCCAGTCATTCTCGAGCACGCCGTCCGCGGCGGCGACGACCCGCTCCGTCTGATATACGGCGACGTAAGGCCCGTCGTCGAAAACCTCCGGCGCGAAGTTCATCACGCCGATGGTGACCGTGGCGGGGGGGCTCTCGTCGATGCCGTCGGTGGCGGCGTCGGTGAACGTGTCGTCGCCCACCCAGCCGTCGGTCGGCGCGGCGTAGTGGCTCCCGTCCGCGGGCAGGGTGGCGGTCGTGGCG
>JBDRTC010001135.1:0-11909 GCA_043824335.1 Planctomycetota bacterium
GACCCGGGCGCCCGTCTTCGACGACCGTTTCGAGTGGAAGGAGCTTCGCGCTTCGGTTCCCCACGAAAAGGTGCTCGACCTGCCTGCCGGTCGGCCCCATCGGCTGATTGCCACGTTTCGGGTTTCCACCGACGGGCTGTCGAGCCGCTCGGAAGCCGAGATCACGATTCCCCCTGGCCCGGCGCCCGGCGCCACACGCGCCGTTCGCTTGCTCGCGCTGGACCTGTTTCCCAACAGTTCCTCTCCTCAAGGCACAGGCGACCGGGCCGGAAAGGAGCGCGGCCTGGTAGTGGAAGCCTATGTCGAGGCCGTGGGGCTGGACCGGTCGAAGGTGCTCGGGCGATTGTCGCTTCGCCGGGAGGATGGCCAAACTCTCATGTCGAGCGACGAGGAAACCGGGATCAAGAAGCCGTTCGTGAGTGAGATGCAGTCAGACGTCGTCTCCGACCAGGCACAAATCCTTTCGCACTTCGTCCCCTATCGGACGGCCAACCTGGAGCCGGGACGGCGTCGACTGATTCTCACCTACTCCGCAACCTGCGAGGGCTTGACGGCCACGACGGAAGAGGAGCACGTTCTCAGCGTTGTTGCGGGCCAAGAACACGGGCCGGCGAAGGATGGGATTCAGGGTACGAGAGAAGCTGGCGAATAGTCGATCCCGTAGGGTGCGTGAAACGCACCGAGGACTGGAGGTTGTGCACCATATGGTGCGTTGCACGCACCCTACTTGAGTGCTTGAATCAGCCCCTCGGCTTTGTCCCAGGTCTCTTCGTATTCCCGACGTGGCACACTCTGGGCGACGATTCCTCCACCCACGGGGGCCTGCCACCAGCCGCGACCGGCCGTGATCGTGCGGATCAGGATGTTCAGGTCGAGCGAGCCGTCGAAGCCAAGGTATCCGAGCGCGCCGCAATACGCGCCGCGGGCGGTCGGCTCCAGTTCGGCGATGATCTCCATGGCGCGAACCTTGGGGGCCCCGGTGACCGAGCCCCCGGGAAACGCCGCCCGGAGGAGATCGACGGGCGTCCGCTCGTCGCGGAGTTTGCCGCACACGGCCGACACGAGGTGCTGTACGTATTCGTACGTTTCCAGCTCGCAAAGCTGACTCACGTGAACGCTCTCCGGCCGGCAAACCCGGGCCAGATCATTCCGCAGCAGGTCGACGATCATCACGTTCTCGGCCCGGTCCTTCTCGCTCCGACGCAGCTCCTCGCCTGCCGAGAGATCGGCTTCCCGCCCGGCGACTCGCGGCCGAGTGCCCTTGATCGGCCGGGTCTCGACAAACCGGTCGTTGACCTTCAGGAACCGCTCCGGCGAGGAGCTGACGATCTGGAAATCACCCAGGTCGAAATAGCCCGCAAACGGGGCCGGATTCCGCCGGCGCAATCGCAAGTAAAGCGAGACCGAATCCCCCCGGGCCGGATGGAGCAGCCGCTGGGCCAGGTTCACCTGAAACACGTCGCCGGCGAAGATGTACTCGATCGCCCGTTCGGCCGCTCTGAGGTACTCCCCCTCGGAAAAGTTGCTCGACAGGCCGGCGAGCCCGGGGATCGCGTGTTGCCGGGCCAGCTCGTCGGGCCTTACCGCCGGAAGACGGGGCCGGGTGGCATGGCGTCGCTTGCGTCGCCATGGACGGGCAAGAACATGCCCACGCTGCGCGAGGGCATGCCACCCTCCGGACAGCCAGCCGCGGACCTCGTCCAACCGTCGGGCGGCCCGACGGCGTCGGCTCGCCGGGTCCGTCTCGGGCAACCCTTGCGAAATGATCCAGGCTCGCCGGTCGACGTGGTCGAAGGCCACCACCACGTCGTAGAGCCCCAGGGCCAACGCCGGCACTTGAAACTCGTCCATCGCTGCCGAGGGGAGCGTCTCCAACTGGCGGCCCAGGTCGTAGCTGAACAGACCGGCCGCGCCGCCCTGAAAGGGAGGGAGCCCTCCGACCGTGGCCGACTCCAGCTTTGACATCCGAGCGGCCAGCTCGCCCAGCCCATCGGCGGCGTCTGGCGCCAATTCCAGGTAGTCGAAGGGATCGGCCGCTAAGAAGGAATAGCGTCCCAGGATCGGGTCGCGCAAGGCGCTGTCCAGGAAAAGGCAGTGTGGCCGTCCGCACAATTGCAGGAACACCTCTTCCGGGTTTGGGGCCGGGGCCAGCTCTTCGATCAGCGGGCAGCAGTCCGATGTCTTCAATCACACGGCTCCTGATGGGTGCCACGGGCATCTTGCCTGTGCTTTCGCCGCACCACCGGCAAGACGCCAGTGGCACTCAATCCGTCAGCACAACTCACCACGAGTCAAAGCCCCCGTTCACGTCGACGATTTGGCCGGTAATGAAGCCGGCGGCCGGAGAGACGAGGAATTGGGCAACCCGGGCGACCTCGTCGGGCGTCCCCCACCGTCCCAGCAGGCTCTCCCGCCGGGCCCGCTCCTGCCAAATCGGCGAGGCTCCCTCGCCCCAGGCCGTCTTGATCCAGCCCGGCGCAAGGCAATTGACCCGGACCTCCGGGGCCAGCGATTGGGCCAGGCTGCGGGAGAAGGCCATCACCGCCCCTTTGGCCGCCGCGAACAGCTCGCCGCTTGGGCCGGCCATCCCGCGCTGGGCCCCGTCCCAGCCGATGTTCAGGATCACGCCGCCACCGGCCGCCCGCATCCTTGCCCCGGCCAAGCGTCCCAGCCGGATCGTGGCCGTCACGTCTACGCGCCAGAGCATCTCCAGCTTACGCTCGAAAGACCAGCCGGCGGCCTCGCCCGTCAATACGTCGGCGCCCGCGTTGTTCACCCAAATGTCGACGCCCGATCGCCAGTCCCACGCCCGCTCGGCGAGCCCGTCCTGCTGGGCCGGGTCCGCCAAATCGGCCAAGGCGACCTCGGCCTCGCACCCCCCGGTGCGGATCTCTTCGGCAGTCGCTTCGGCCTCTTGCCGACTCTCTCGGGCATGAACCAGCACGTGGGCTCCGGCGGCGGCCAGTTCCAGGGCGATCGCCCGGCCGATCCCGCTGGACGAGCCGGTGACCACGGCAGTCTGGCCTTCGAGAGATTCGCGCAAGGGGCGCTGCATCGCGGTCAATTGTGGAAGGATAAGCCCCAGCCGACCCGGGGGCCGTCGTGGTGCACGGGGCGTCGGTATCTGTAGGGCGGTGGGTAATGGTAGTAGGGGGCGCCGTAGCCGTAGTGGTATTCTTCCACAATCACCGGCCGCGGGGCCGGTTGTGCGATCACGACGGTCTCTCGTCGCGGCGCGGGTGGCGGCTCCTGCATGGCCCGAACCACAGCGGAGCTGACGCCCTGCTGCGTCAGGCTGACCAGTTCGTGCGGGCCCGGCACTCGGGTGACACCGTTGGCGCGGACGTGGTTGATGATCAACTGGTCGTCAACGCCGGCCTGGGACATCATCACCACGTCTTCGATGCTCACGGACCCCGCGCGGACCTCACGCCCGAGTTGGGCGGCGATCTGGGCCCGGTTTCGGGCCTCGATCTGGTCCATGCTATCCCCGATCGCTGCTCCGGACAGGGCTCCCACGCCCGCTCCGATCGCCGCGCCTGCGCCCGCGTTCCCCAACGCGTCGCCCACGATCGCCCCGGTTCCCGCTCCCAGAAGACCGCCGAACAAGGCCCCCCGATCGGCGTGGTAAGGGGAGTTGCAACCGGCTGCCAACAGCGGCGCCAAGAGACCGCAAACGATCAGATAGCGGATTCTCGAATCCATGCAAAGGCTCCTCGCGTTTGTTCCAGCACCCTTATCGTATCGGCCAAAGCATGTGCCGGGATGAAGGGCGAGGATTATGAGGGGATCCCGGGATGCGGTCAAGAAAGACCAGCGGGGTTGCGCAATCTGGGGTGTGGCAATTTACCCCCATTCGCAGTTGGTGCGGCAGTTGGGCTGCCGCGCCCCCGGTTGGGACAGCTGTGCAACTGCTGCCCCAACCGGAACCGCGATTTGCTGAACTTATTCTTCAGGTGGCCCCTAGGATCCCCCCATTTGGGCAGAGGGCGCATTGGCCGACGGTCTGGTGCAAGCAACCGTTGTGTACCGGCAGGGGTGAACGATCGAAGGCCGTGCCTTGCTTACGGCGGGGAACGCGACTAGAATCAGGGCCTCGTGGGATTTGCGGCCGCTTGCAGCCAAAATCTGCTAAAGTGCCATCCCCGACTCGGAGCGTCCGGCCGAGTGGGCGATCAAACTTGAACGAAGCACGCCGCGACCGCCCCCCTGGGCGCCCATCGCGGTTTTTTTGTGCGTACTGGACTTTCTTCACGCTGAGGCGCGATCATGACAAGCAAACTTGGTTCCTCCGAATCGGACCGCCCGGACCCTCGGAGCCGCGGGCCGTCGACCGTTGCGGTTCATGCCGGAGAAGAGCGGCTGAAGCCGGGGTTCGCCATGACCGACCCGATCTTCTGCACCTCCACGTACACGTTTCGGAACACCCAGGCGGTGATCGACTTCGTCGAGGAGAAGCAGCCTCGCGAGGAATACGGCCGCTACGGGAACCCCGGCGAAAAGGTGGTGGAACGAAAACTGGCCGAGTTGGAGGGCGGGGAGGCGGCGATCACGTACTCTACCGGCATGGCCGCGGTGGCGGGATATCTGCTCGCCAAGCTGAGGGCGGGCGATGAGGTCGTGCTGTTCGATGAGTGCTATCACCGTACCCGCCAGCTCTGCCGGGAGTTGCTGGGCAAGTTCGGCGTGGTGACGCACACGGTCGACGCCTGCGACTACGACCAGATGGAAGCCACCATCAACGCGAACACCAAGGTGCTCGTGAGCGAGTCGCCCACGAATCCCCATCTCAGCGTGGTTGACCTGGAACGTTTTGCGGCGCTGGGCAAGAAGTACGGCGTCGAGACGCTGATCGACGCCACGCTGGCCACCCCTTACAACACGCGCCCGCTGGAGTACGGCGTCGACTGCGTGCTCCACTCATGCACGAAGTATCTGGGCGGCCACAACGACCTCTTGGCCGGCGTGATCATCGGTTCGGAGGAATGTCTGGAGCCCGTCCGGCAACTCCGCGGCGTCGTGGGGCTTTGCAGCTCGCCACACACGCTCTACCTCCTCCAGCGCGGGCTGAAGACGCTCGAGTTGCGTATGCGGCGACACAACGAGAACGGGCTGGCCCTGGCCCAGTTTCTGGAAGGCCATCCGCGCGTGGAGAAGGTCTACTATCCGGGGCTACCCAGCCACCGCGATTATGAAGTGGCCCGGCGGACGATGCGGGGCTTCGGCGGTCTGGTCACGTTTCTGGTCAAGGATGCCGATGCCCGCCAAACGGCCAGCGTCGTCGACGCGGTCCGGCTTCCCCGGATCGGCCCCAGCCTGGGGGGAGTGGAATCGCTCATAGAGCAACCGCTCTTCATGAGCTATTCGCGGCTTACGCCCGATGGTCGGCTCGCGGCGGGAATCCCCGACAACATGGTCCGGGTCTCCTGCGGTATCGAGAATCCCGAAGACCTGATCGCCGATTTCCAGCAGGCGCTCGAGGCGTAACGGTCTATCGCGCTAGGGCTTGCGGAGGCCGCATCCCCGCGAAGCCGCGAGCTTCCTTGTTTCACGCTACCGGCGTTCTTCGTCAGCACCGCCGGTCTCGGCAGCCGACCTCAGCATCGAGAGGAATAGGAAATCTGGGGGTTCTGCGAAGATTGTTCGGATAATTCTGATTTTTCCGGAAGTTCCGGTTCGAGAAGTTCCGATATTCACGCTGACCGGGACCATATCCGAGCAGGTTCCCCGTTCGAGTTCCCCCCTTACGCTGAGGTGTTGACGATGAACCCTTCGTGGAAGACTGTTTCCAGCGCGATACTTGGCGCGTGCGCCCTGTTGATTCCGGCGGGCCATGCCCGAGCGCAAAGTGCTGCCTCTGCGGGGCCTCGCATCTCTTCGACTCAAGACCAGTGGAAGCAAAGGGTGCTGCGTTCGGCGCAGCCATGGTCTCCCAACCGGTCGTCGCGGACATGGACCCCCGTCGCGCCTGTTTCCGACAGGCTTCAGTCCAACGTGATCGGGCATGAGTCGTACCTGGCCGCGGACGAACCCCTGCTGGACGACATGGGCCCCTTGCCCGGCGACCTGAATCTTGACGTGATGCCCATGGAGGGTGACTATTTTGGCCCAGGCGATTGCGACACCTGCGACGAAGGCTGCGGCGCCGGTTACGGCCCCGACTGCGCGGTCCACGGGCATCCTTATTACGGCTGGGGCCCTCACTGCGCCCTGCAGCGCTGGTGGCAGTGCTCCTCGTGGTGGATCCAAAAACTCTCCTTCTTCGGCGGCGTACATGGCTTCAAAGGTCCGGCCGACCAGGGGCGGAACGGGAATTTCGGCTTCCACGAGGGCGTCAACTTTGGGGCCCCGCTCGGCGGCCCGTTCGGCATCGGATACCAACTGGGCTTCCAGGCCGCACATAGCAACTTTTCCGGCGACCAGACCAGCAACCTCGTTCGCACCAGCGATCGCGACCAGATCTTCTTCACCGGAGGGCTCTTCCGCCGGGCCGTCTGCGGGGGATGGCAGTGGGGCGTCGCCTACGACCTGCTTCACGACGTCTACTACGGCACGGCCGATTTGCAGCAGATCCGCACCGAATCGGCCTACGTGTTCTCCGGGTGTCGGGAGATCGGGTTCTGGGGCAACTTTGGCGTGGGTGAAGACGCGTTCACCTTCGACGCGGCCGAACGCGTGACCCAGCCGATCGGGCCTTCCGACACCTATTCGCTCTTCTACCGCCGTCACTTCAGCGGCGGGGGACAGGGACGAATCTGGGCCGGCCTTTCCGGCGAGGGCGACGCCCTGATCGGGGCCGATTGCACCGTTCCGCTCGGCACGAGCTGGGCCCTGGAAAACAACTTCGCCTACCTGGTTCCCCAGGAAGGCAAGGGAAACGGCGGCCAACAGGACGAGACCTGGAACGTTTCCATCCAGTTGGTCTGGTATCCCGGCCGGCAGGCCCGGTGCGTGCTGAGCGAACCTTTCCACCCACTCTTCAACGTGGCCGACAACTCCCTGTTCATCTTGGACGAACGCCAGTAAGCGGACATCCTGCCCGTGCTTTCACGGCAGCACTGGCGAGACGCCAGTGGCACCCAATCCGTCATTTTGAGTTTGACAGACCACCAGGCCGCCAGAAGCAGGTGTCACAAGGTACTATCCGGCCCAGTCGCGCAGCCAGTCGACCGCCAGGCCTCGCTCGGCGGCCTGACCGAGTTCCGCCTGGGTGCGGCGCTGGCCGACCGCGTGCCACGGGGTCACGTCTTTCAGTTCGGGCATGACCTCGAGCAGTTGCTCGATCAGCATCTGGGCCATGCGCCGGATCGACGCCTGCTTGGATCGCTCGAGGATCGCCTTGGTCGTCTTCATCAGTCGCAGGACCTGCGCCCGCTTCAAGACCGGGCCCGACAGGGGATCGTTGGAATCGACCAGAAGCTCCGACACGGGGACTTCCAGCGCGCGCTGCCACTCGTAGAGCGTGCTCAGCCACAGATCCGTGTCTTCCTTCTCCTGCAACTTTACCTGGCCAACGTCGATGTTCAGGCGCCGCGCCACCGTGCGGCGCGAGACGCCCTCCCGCTGCCTGACCAGGCCCAACTGGTGGAGCGGCCGCCGAAGGCCGGGCATTTCGACCGGCCCCCCGAGGCGGAGTTCCTCCGCGGGACCGCCATATTCAAGGATACTCATGGAACGTGCCCTCCTGGTCCACTGTCCGTCGCGGACCCGTTGATCGACGATCGAAACGTCGAGGAAACACTAAACGCGAAAAGACGGCGGCTAAGAGCAGACGCTCAGCCGCTCTGGACGGGCATTTAGCGATCCGCGTCCGTCACCGGTGGAAGGGCGTCACCGGTCGACAAGAAACCTCGGCAGAGCAGGCGGTATCGAAAGACGTAAATAGGTATAGGTAGAAGTGCGTCGAAATGATTTGGGTCGCTCGCTCAACCGGCCGACAAGGTCCGCCTTATCCTCCCGCAACAGAGCCGATCACTTCCTGCCGACTGCGAACCCCTTCATCGAAGGGAATTCGCTCCGGATATTCAAAAGCAGCCGCTTGGGCCGCGTCATCGGCTCGCTTGCAGCCGATGGTGACATCATTCGAGTTCCGAACAATCCCAGCCGTTTGGATGGGAGCCGAAAACGAGAGACGGCAGTTTCGTGCGGCCATCCTTGCCCAGACGTTTACCGCACTAATGGAAGTGACCCGTCGAGAAGCCGCGAAACAACGCGGCGCTCCACGACCGCCGTCTCGCAAAACCTCAGCGCAGCTATCTTACCCAATTCAGCAATGCTTGCATATAACCCGTGGGAGTGGGCCGATGCCATTCTCTGTAGGCGTCTTCGGCCGATGCCTTCGGCGGAACCGATCGCTGCCTCTTACTCGCCTCACCGGAAAGGCAGCCATCAATGCAACCGAGGCGGAACTTTCGCGGAAGTCGGGTCAGAAATCGACGGGTATCGGCTGACCATCGTCGCGGAGCAGCAACAACCTGACCGTCTCGGGATCGGTCGACTCCGGCAAGAAGCGAACGGACCCGTCGGCCATTAGGACGTTCACGCCGCCCGGGTGAACGTGGAGCAGCCCAGTAGCCCCCGGGTTGGTGATGAAGGTGACGGCTTCTTCCACGGTCAGGTCGCGAGGCTCCATCCAGTGGATGCCCGAGCCAGCCACTTCGATCGCCAGGATGGTGTTGGACGTGCCGTCCTTGACGTCAGCGAATTTGACCAGTTCATTCGGCTCGCCGCCCAATGTTCCCTCGCCGACGATCATCACGTAGCCGGCATCCAAAGGGCCGGACGCCGTATCGCTCGGGCAACGATAGGTGTCGGGAAACGCACCCTCCAGCGCCCGGTTGTTCGGGCCGTCCCAGGGCTCGGAAAAGTCGTATTGATCGTAAAGCGGCGCCTGTTCAATAAACGGCAGAATCGCCACCCGCCAGCTTCGCATGGGCTGGCCGTCCTCATCGGTGATCACCGCGGGCGGGAGGCACCTGTACGTATCGTGATAGTTGTGCATCGCGATCCCGATCTGCTTGAGTTGGTTCGTGCACTGCGCACGTCGGGCGGCCTCTCTGGCCGCTTGGGTCGCCGGGAGCACCAAGGCCGCTAGAATCCCACCGCACACGAGCACCCCGACGAGCCCCACCACCAGAATGATCGCGATCACCGGGCCGGCCGAAGACTTGCGCGGCGCGGAATACGCCGGAGGACCGCCGGAAACCGGCGGCACGGTGATCGTCTTCCCGCAGGAAGAACACGGACCCGTTTGGCCCGCGTATTGCTCGCCAACGTTCGTCTGAACACCACAGTGAGGGCAGGTGAACGGAATCGACATAACCGGGACTCCTCATTCTTTGCAAGGGGCAGGGCAGCCGCTTGTGAGCAACCGTCACACACTGGGGAGTGTCCCCCCGGGAAGAAGCGCCGTCAATGCCTCTGGGCTTCCTCCCCGGCCACAAAATCAAGGTTGACCGACCCTTACGGCGATGGCAGAACCCGAGGCGTCGGATTCTCGAAACGGCCCACGGGGCGTTGGCCGGCGCCGCGCCGGCCCGCGTCGCCCAGATCGGCGCGGCCCTTTTCGGCCAGCTCCATCAGTCTTGCCACAACCTCCGGATGACGCTCGGCCACGTTGTGACGGCTTGCCACGTCTTCCACGACGTTGAACAACATGGCGGGCGACGGTCCCCGGCGACGATGGTGCGGGTGCCGCACCGGTTTGTCCAACGGAACGAACAGCTTCCAGGGGCCGGAGCGTACCGCCTGGAGCTGGCTGCCGGAGTAGTAATAGAAGACCTCATACGGCGACCTGGCCCCGGCTTCGCCGAAGAGAAGGGGCCGGACGTCCTTGCCGTCGATGGTCCGGTCCTCGGGCGGCTTGGCCCCAGCCAGAAGAGCGAAGGTTGGGAGCACGTCCATCGTGGTGGCCATCTCCGCCGAGACCGAGCCGGCGGGAATCACGCCGGGCCACCAGAAGATGGTGGGCGAGCGGAAAGCCCCTTCGGCCGTCGTGTAACCGGGGCCGAAGAGCGGCTGGTTCGAGCCGCGGCTGGGATCGCCCGGTTTGCGCGTGGTGGGGGCCCCGTTGTCGGACAACCAGACGACGAGCGTCTCCTTCTCGATGCCCAGCTCGCGGAGCTTGTCGAGGATGCGGCCCGTCGACCAGTCGAGCTCTTCGACCGAGTCGCCCCACGGTCCGTTGGCGCTCTTGCCGCGAAAGGCTTCACTGGCGAACGGTGCTGCGGTGCTGCCGGGCATGGCCTGCGGAAAATAGATGAAAAAGGGACGGTCCTTGTTCGCTTCGATGTAGCTAAGCGCGCGCTCCGTGTAACGCCTGGTGAGCAGGTTGCGGTCGACGGGCGCTTCGATCACCTGCTCGTCTTCCATCAGCGGCAGCGGGGGCCAAGCGCCCGGCGGACGCTTGTCGGCCGTCATGTCGTCGCTGTAGGGAATGCCGAAATACGAATCGAATCCCTGGCGCGTGGGGAGAAACGGCGTCTGGTCGCCCAGGTGCCACTTACCGAGGATCGTCGTGGCATAGCCTCGCTGCTTGAGGACCTCGGCCACGGTGATCTCGTCGGGGTGGAGGCCGTTGGGAGAGACGGGCCGCAGCACGATGCCGTCAGGGTCGGTGTCCGCCAGGCCCACGCGCTGGGCATAGCAGCCGGTCATCAGGCTGGCTCGGGAAGGCGTGCACACGCCGGCGCTCACGTAGAAGTGCGTGAACTTCATCCCTTCCTCGGCCATGCGGTCAAGGTTGGGCGTGCGGTGCACTTTCGACCCGAACGGTCCGATGTCGCCGTAGCCGAGATTGTCGACAAAGATCAAGATGAAGTTGGGCGGGCGCTTTGGTTGCGGCGTTTGCGCGCCGGCCGGCGCGCAAACGCCGATGAGCAGCGCGAAACAGAGCGTCGATCGAACGTGCATCTCGTGACCTCCCGGAAATGCTCTCGGTGCCGGTTTCTTGGAATGCTCCCCGCCGCACACTCTAGCAGATGCGCTGGCCGCGGGGAAGTGTCTGCTCTCGTTCGAAAACGGGCTCTTTCGACGGATCGCCGCCGCGCGTGAACCGAGCAACTCCTTGACAAGCAAGTACGTTGGGACTATCGATAGGAGCAAACGGTCATCCATCGGGGCCTTCGCTTCGCTCGACCCCAGCCGCTCGGAATCTGTTTTCCACCGTTGGTGCGGCAGTTGCACTGCCGATCCCAAACGGCGTACGAGAGGAGATAAGACATGCTTTACGGCGAACGGGCTTTATTCACACTGAGCCTCGCGGCAGTCTTGCTGGGCGTTCAGTCGGACCCGGCCGCAGCCTCGGAAAGTCCGCCGAAGCCGCCCAATTTTCTCTTCATCCTGATGGACAACATCGGGCAGGACTGGTTCGGCTGCTACGGAAGCCTGGAGGGGCAAACCCCCGAGATGGACAAGCTGGCCGAAGGCGGCGTGCGGTTTCGCCACTGTTACGTGACGCCGCTGTGCAGCACCAGCCGCCACGTGTTTCTCACGGGGCGGTATCCGTTTCGCACCGGATGGAACGTCCATCACGACGCCGCGATCTACGGCGGCGGCTACTTTGACTGGAATCGCGAGATCACCTTTGCCCAGGTGTTGAGGTCCGCCGGCTACGCGACCGCGATCGCCGGGAAATGGCAGATCAACAACCTGTTCGACCAACCCGACGCCCTCGCGAAGCACGGCTTCGACGAGCACTGCGTTTTCCCTGAAGGGCCGCGCGGACATCCGGCCCACACGAAACGTTATTGGGATCCTTACGTGCTCGAAAACGGGCGCCGCATCAGGACCGAAGGCCAGTTCGGCCCCGATCTGTTTACCGACTACCTGATCGACTTCATCCGGCGGCGCCACGATCGCCCCTTCCTGGCGTTCTACTCGACCGTGCTCACGCATCTGCCGGCGACCAA
>JBDRTC010001136.1:0-7864 GCA_043824335.1 Planctomycetota bacterium
CCCCGTTCTCCAGGAGAACCTCGACCTTCCCGAGCACCTCCCGCTTGCGGTTCATCGTCCGGATGGCATCGAGTGCCCCTTGCGGCGTCAGGCCGCCTCCCGTCCCGACGCGGCTGTAGAGTTCGTCGAAGTCGGCTTCGGTCCAACCTTCGACCAGATCGGGATGCTCGGCGAGAACGCGCAGGGGCCGGCGCCTCGCCAAGTCGGCTACGCGCGGGTTTCGACCGACGACCAAGACCTAAGCTTGCAGATCGATGCGCTCACGAGGCAAGGCATCCCCACAGCATCCATCTTCATGGACAAAGTGTCGGGGGCCAAGACTGAGCGCCCTGGACTGACGAAATGCCTTGCCACACTCCGGAGCGGTGATATCCCGGTGGTGTGGCGATTGGACCGCCTGGGACGGTCCATGCGGCACTTGATCACGCTGGTGGAAGACTTGCGGAGTCGCGGGGTGGGGTTTCGTTCGCTCAACGAAGGAGCCATCGACACGACCTGTGCTTCCGGCGAGTTGATCTTCAACATCTTCTCGGCGCCGGCTCAGTTCGAGCGTCGGTTGATTCAGGAACGGACCAAGGCCGGCCTGGCGGCCGCACGGGCTCGTGGCCGTAACGGGGGACGCCCGAAAATCGATGTCGGCGACGCCAAGGTTGTGACGGCCAAGAAGCTGCACGCCGACAAGAGCCTGGAGATCGACGACATCTGCAAGACGCTGAGGATCTCGCGGTCGACGTTCTATCGATACGTGAGGCTCTGATGGGGGGCTTCGGGCAGTGTCATTTCCCCGGGGATTTTTGACACAGCTACGATTGCCGGACCTTTCCACCCGTTTGTAGGGGCTGGCCGTCGCTCCTGATCGCCACAGGTGGGTCTCCACGAGTCTCGCCAACCTGCTCGGGGGTGCGCCACCGAATGCACTGTGCAGACAGCCGTTTCCTGCGTCGGTCGTGAACACCTCCGCGCGCTGGCAACCTCCGCTTGCAGACAGCGGCGGGGGCGACCGACGCGCGCAACGGACAGACATTTGACGACCACGGGCGATGTGACCGTTTCTGTAAGAGTCTGTCAAGTGAAAGCGGTTTCCATCGGGGTAGCTGCGTAAGGGTAGCGCTTTGCGTAGTCGCCTGTTTTGGTAGTTGATGATGATTCGTAGGTGGTCGTTTTCTGGTACTTGGCTCGGTTGTCGTCGCAGCGGGAAGTTGCGATCGTTCTGTTCACGCGCGACTGCTCCCAACACATTCCTTCGCGAGGTACCGCTCTCGCAAGGTATTCCTTTCACAATCGGTTGCTGCAACTCGATACGGCCAAAACACACAGCACAATCCGCCAGGGATCAACGTTAGATGGCGACCTGCTCATCGGTCCCGGAGGAAGCCATTGCGGTGCGTACGACGTTCGGCGTGCAGCCGGGCACGGTGCCCGGCATCACTTCGCTTCTCGTGGTGTTGCCGCCGCTTGACCTCCCTCTGCCGGGGAACGGCCGAGGCCATCACTGTCGTTTCCATTGGCTGGCTCCTCCTGCGACTCTTGCTGGATGGTGCCCAGTTCTTCTTCGGCCAAGGGAGCTTCGTCCGTCGGCACGACGGCCTTTTCGAGGTAACGCGATATGTCTTCCGGCAGGGCGCTCACCGCACCGGGAACGAGTACTGGAGCCGCCTCGATGTCCTCGGCATCCATCATGGAGGCGATCCGTTGCAGCGTTGCCAGGATCATGGTCTGCTCCCACTCCTGGAGCTTTGCCAACTCCCGATGGAATCGGTCCTGCAGCAAAGAAGGGGCTTCCGCGACCAACTTGGCGCCGTCGTCGGTCAACTGAACGACGACACTTCGTCGGTCAAGATCGCCTCGTGTCCGGGTCACAAGTCCGCGATTCTCCAGCCGTCCCAAGATGCCTGTAACCGTCGCCGAGCCGAGGTAAATGTCTCTAGCCAGGGCCCCAACAGTGTTGGGCTGCAGACGTCGGATTGCCTGCAAGGCAGCAAGTTGGGGGATGGTCAATCCATTCTTCTGTAGTAGAAGGCGGGAATGGAGATCAATCGCCCGGGTAATCCGTCGCAGCGCGGCAATCACCTGTTCCTCCAACGGTAGAGCATTCGACATCTGCTGAATCCTCGATTCTGCGGGATGAAACCACGTACACGACTATTTTCTACACAGGAAAAGAATTCGTCAATCCCAAGCCTGACGGAATCGGGCATCTCCCCGGGCACGGCCCTTGCCGGTTCTCAAATGTGTTGCTATATTCAGTGTTTCGGCGTTTCGGCAGAAGCCCCGCGTTCAAGGAGACATTGTCTCATCACAAAGTAGCTTGCGGTGATCTGGGCGGTTTCTTCCGAAGAAGTGTTTTGTATACGACTCGAAACGGTGGGTACTACCGCCCCCCTATGCGGGTGGCCGGAGCCGTTTACTGCCTCGCGAGCGTCACGCCAAGCGGCTCGGTCGCAGGCAATTCAGCAACATCTTGGAGGTCGATATGAGCGGTCTGGTGGTTGGCTATGGTCAACCGAATCGTGAAGACGTGGAGACGATGTTCGAGAAAATCGAGCATCGTGGTCCCGCCCTGTCCGGGCGTTTCCAGCGGCGGCGGGCGGTCCTGGCCCAGAACTATGCCGGGGGCGACCTTGCCCGGGGCGGAGAAGGCGCAGAAGTCCCCGTCGTCAGTTCGTACGGCGAGGGCATGAGGATCTGCTACGACGGGCAGATGGGCAACTGGGCAAAGCTGGCGGCCGACCATGGTGTCGCGGACGGGCCATTCCGAGAAGAACGCCTCCTGCTTGAACTGTATCGCAAGTACGGCAGCGACATGCTCCGCTATTTGGGCGACACGATCTTCGCGCTCGTGATTTCCGACGGGGAGAAGCTCTTCGCCGCCAGGGACCTCTTGGGGATCAAGACTCTCTTCTACGGCCGGGAGAACGGCACGCTGTATCTCGCCTCGGAATTGAAGAGCCTTCGGGCAGTGACCGATGACATCCGCGAATTCCCGGAAGGACACTTCATGGATGCCGACGGAAAGCTCACCCAATTTGCAGAATTACCCGAGTCGCCGGAAGTCACGGATGCCGAGCTTCCGCAGATCATCAAGGACGTTCGAGACATCATCGAACGAAGTGTCCGCAACCGCGTCAATTTTGTCCGCTCGACCGCCGCGTTGCTCAGCGGGGGCATGGACAGCAGCGTGATCTCCTACTTGTCGAGCAGACTTTACAAGGAGCAATTCGGCGAAGAGGCCCGATTGAAGACGTTTGCGATGGGCGTGGGCGAAAGTAGCGATATCCGCCACGCCCGCACGATGGCCAAGCACATCGGCTCGGATCATCAAGAGTTGATCGTCGATCTTAGCGAGATCCTCGACGCTTTGCCGGAGGTCATCTATTGCCTTGAGTCCTTCGACCCTTCGCTGGTAAGAAGTGCGGTTTCCAACTACTTGATCTCGAAGCGCGCCGCTGAAGAGGGGGTCGAAGTTCTGCTTTCCGGCGAAGGCGGCGACGAGATCTTCTGTGGCTACACGTATCTGAAGAATTTTCCGCCGGAACAGTTGACCGCCAAGCAGATCGAGTGCCTGGGCTACTTGCACAGCAATGCCTCTTTGCGTTTGGACCGGATGAACCAATGCAATTCGGTGCGGGTGGTGGCTCCCTTGATTTCCGGGGAGTTGCTTGATTATGCGTTGCGGATTCCGCCGCAGTACAAGCAGAAGCCCGAAGGGGATGGAAAGATCGAGAAGTGGATCTTTAGGAAAGCCTACGAGTCCGTCTTACCGAGGTCCATTGTCTGGCGAGGGAAGCAGGAGTTTTCACAAGGCTCGGGGTCGGCCGATGTGTTACCCGGCTACTTCGAGGACGCCATTGACGACCGGGAGTATGCTGAAGCCCGGGAGAGACATCCGCTGATCCGCAGCAAGGAGGAGTTCTACTATTTCCGCGTCTTCACCGAGTACTTCGGAGCGGATCGGGCCGTGGAGACGGTCGGGCAATGGGTCACCCTATGAATTCCATCAAGAGTTGCGAAATCGTCCCTCTTGATTTCGAAGAAGGCAAACGCACGAGGACAGATCGTTGAAGAAACTCAAGCACCAGATGCCTGGAATCCCGGCCTCGCCTTACCGGCCGCTGGATGAAGGCGGCATACGGAGAGTCGCGGACGCCGCGTTGGAAGTTCTGGCGAAGTCCGGAATGGCGGTGTACTCAGACACGGCGTTCGATGCGTTTCGGGCAGCCGGGGCGCAAGTCGATGTGGACAAACGGAACGTGCGACTACCCCGCTCACTGGTCGAAGACGCCATCGACTCCAACCCGTCGTCGATCACTCTTTTTTCTCGCGACGGCGAACATGATGCCGTCTTGGAAAGAGACCGCGTTCACTACTCCACTGGCGGCACAGCCATCTATGTACTTGATCCGGATACCGGCCAGCGCCGGCCTTCGACTTTGGAGGACGTGATCCTCAACGCCCGGATGGTCGACGCCCTGGAACAGATTCACGCATTCACAATCAACGTTTTCCCCAATGAGATCGAGCAGAAGGACCACATCGACACCAACCGCTTCTTCCATGCCTTGGACAACACAACCAAGCACGTGATGGGCGGCATTTATTCCTTGAACGGTTGTCAGGACGTGGTCCGTATGGCCCAGATGATCGCCGGAAGCGCGGAGGCGCTGCGCGAGAAGCCGTTCG
The DNA here is from genome assembly GCA_043824335.1 of Planctomycetota bacterium. Taxonomy (GTDB): domain Bacteria; phylum Planctomycetota; class Planctomycetia; order Pirellulales; family Thermoguttaceae; genus JBDRTC01. Next base: position 4,681 of record JBDRTC010001136.1, read on the forward strand.
TCTCGTTCATCACGCTCATTATCAGCCCGTTCAAAATTGACAGGGACTACGGCGAGATGACCTGCTACCTGGCCAAGGAGAAGCTGCCGGTCGTCGTGCCCACTGAGCCGATCTGCGGCACTACCTCGCCGATCACCTTGGCTGGAAGCGTATTGACTCATGTCGCGGAGACGCTGGGCGGAATTGCCCTGGTCCAGTGCGTCAACCGGGGAGCCGCGGGGATCTGTGGGAGCGTGGGGTCGATTACGAACCTGCAAACGATGGATCATCTTGGCGGACCAATTGAACGGGCCATGATCAACGCTGCCGTGGCTCAGATGGCTCAGCACTTCGAGATCCCGTTGTATTCCACTGGCGGGACCACTGACTCGAAGGAAGTCGATATCCAGGCCGCCTACGAAAGCGCCATGTCGAGCTTGTTAGTGGCCATGTCCGGGGCAAACTACATTCACGACATCGCGGGGCTCATGGAATCCGATCTCACCGTCTCCTACGAGAAGTTGGCGATGGACAACGAAATCCTGGGTATGTGCCAGCGAGTGCTTCGCGGTATCGAAGTCAACGATGAAACACTGGCCACCGAGCTGATGATCGAGAAAGGCCCCGGTGAGGACTTCATCACCGAGGAACACACGCTGCGACACATGCGTCAGGAGTTCTTTGTTCCCGAGTTGGCCAACCGCCAAAAACGAGGGTCGATGTCGCCCGGTGACAACGCACTGGTCCGCGCCAAGGTGCTCGTCAAAGAGATCAGGTCGTCTCCACGGGTTAGCCGGCTGCCCGCGGATTTGCGAGAGAAAGTACTGCAGTCGTTCCCGGAAATCCGATCGCTGTAGAATACTCGTCGCGTGAGAAGTTGAGAGAAAGAGGAGCGTCGTGCCTGAATTGCAGCGAGAAGGCGTGTTAGTTAGACCGCTCTGCCGATTGTCGCAAACACAAATCAAGCTGATTGATGGAGTGTCGCGCGATCTGTTGGAGGACCCCGGCCTGTTGTGCTACAACGCCGCTGCTGCCGAGATCTATCGCTCTGCCGGCGCAAAGATCGAGAGCGGGGAAGGTTGGGTTCGCGTTCGCTTGTCATCGTCCATCATCGACAAGGCACTGGATTCGGCGCCCTCGAAGGTTGTCCTTGGCGCCCGCGATCCGTCGAACCGCTTGGTCCTCGACGCCCACGAGCCCCGCGTGCGGTTCGGCAGTGGAGCAGAAACGAATTTTTGGCTGGACGTGGAGTTCGAGGGCACGACGCCGAAATTCACGCGCCTGCCTGGTTCCCTCCAGCGGCTGCGCGACTCGGCCCATCTTTGCGAGAACTTGAAGAACCTGGATTTCTTCATCCGCAACGTGAACATCCAGGATGAGGGGATCACGGAGACGAACAAGGACGTCACTCAGTTCTTCACCAGCTTCAGCAACATCAGCAAGCACGTCCAAGCCGGATTGACAAGCCTGGAAGCCTTGGATGACGTGGTGCGCATGGGGCAAATCGTAGCGGGAGGAGAAGACGCTTTCCGAGAGAACCCCGTGCTGTCGTTCATTACCTGTGTGATCAAGAGTCCATTGCAGATGGTGGACGATACGGCCGCGAAGTTGATCGAGATTTCCAAACGGCGGGTGCCGGTGGTGATTTCGAGTTGTCCGATGGGCGGGGCAACCGGGCCGTTTGACGAGTTCGGCATGGTGGCCCAAATCAACGCCGAGTTGCTGGCGGGGGTGGCACTGAACCAACTGGTCGCCCCAGGCTCACCGGTGCTGTACGGAGCAGTCCCCGTAAGAACCCGGCTCGACAATCTCAACGACATGTACGCGGCGCCCGAGTTTGTTCACTACAATCTCGATTGCGTTCAGATGGCCCGATTCTACGGACTACCTTGCTACTCGACCGCCGGCGTGGGAGATGCGTCCGTGCCGGGTATCCAAGCCACGGTGGAAAAGATGCTCACGCTGCTTGCCGTGCCGGCGTCGGGGGCACAATATGTTCACTACGCCTTCGGCCTGCTGGAGCGAACCAACGTGTTCTGCCCGGAACAAGCCGTCCTCGACGACGCCCAGATCGATTTGGTCAAGCGAACACTACAAGACCCTCCAGTCAATGAGCAGCGTCGAGAAGAAGTGTTGTCGTTGGTGCGAGAAGTGATGGAGTCCACTCACAAGACCTACATGTACCACCTCCCGTTGCCCAGCCGCGATCCTGTCTATGCCCGCTATCCGCTCGAAGACGAGGACGCCGGTGCCCTGGCCGCCGCCCACCGACGATACCAGGAAATCCTTGGACAGCCGCGCAACCAGATGCCCGTCGAACTCCGAAACGAGATCATTCTAAACGTCCCCGGCATTCTGCCGGCAACCCTAGCTGAGCCAAAGGAAGCAGCTACATGACGCAACAAACACATGACGAGCAGATGGAGGCTTACACCGAGGCCGCCAGCAGCGGTCTGTACGCCAAACAGTCCGGGTTGGTGGGAAAGTACGACAACGTACGTCGTCTCTGGGAAGATGAAATCACGCGGTTCTTCCTGCACCCGCACCTCAAGCGATTGATCGAGCGAAAGCAATCTCGCATGCAACGCATCCGGATCATGGATTTGGGATGCGGCAGTGCCGACGGCTACGAACTGCTCGCCGGCGTGCGGCACCGCGATGCGGACTTGCGGGACTTCGAGGTGGCCCTATTGACCCCGGGCATGCTGGGCTCATACAAGGGCGTTGACCTGAACGAGGAGCTTATCGCTCAGGCGCAGAGCATCTACGGCCAGAATTCCAAGCTCGTCTTCGAACAGGCCGACTTCAGCCAGGGCCTTCCACTGGCCGAGAACGAGAAACCCTACGATCTGTACTTTGCTTCGTACGGCACGTGTTCCCACCACAACGAGGATGAAACATTCATTCGGCTCTTGGCGGACATTATTTCCCGGGTGGAAGAGCACTGCCTGATTGTCTGCGACTGGCTGGGCCGGTACTCGTACGAATGGCAATCGCTCTGGACAAACGACCTCTCGGAAAACCGCAACATGGACTACGTCGTCTCCTACATCTATGAAAAGGCAGAGCGGGAACAACGACGCGACGAACTTCAGCACCTCTTTCTCCGGTTGGTCAGTCGGCAGGAAGTGGAAGGGATGGTTGCCGAGGCAAGCAAGCGCGCAGAAGTGGAAATCACACCGCTGGTGTATTTTGACCGCTCGGT
>JBDRTC010001137.1:0-4590 GCA_043824335.1 Planctomycetota bacterium
ATCATGGCGCTGGAGGCCGGCTCGGGCCGCGTGCAGTGGACCCGGGAGTCGGCGGTGGCGCCAGTCACGCTGACCGCGGCGGGCCGGCGCGTCTACTTTCACGACGGCGAGAAGGTCACGTCGGTCGATGCTTCGAGCGGCCGGGACGTCTGGTCTTCCAAGCCGATCCCTCGCTGGAAGCCGATGCACGTGCTGTTTGGCCCCACGCTGGTCGCTTACGAAGACGTGGTCCTGTTCGCCGGCGGCGAGAAGATGGACCCGATCCGCGGCGGCGACGACACGATGACGGCCCTCTCGGCCGAGACGGGCGAGACCCTCTGGACCGCGCCGCACCCGCCGTCGGGCTATGCGTCGTCGGAGGACCTGTTTGTTGTGGACGGGCTGGTCTGGTGCGGTGTGACGACCAACCGGCGAGACTCCGGGGTGTTTACGGGCCGCGACCTTCGCACCGGCGAGGTGGTCCGCGAGTTTCCGGCCGACGACTGGCCCCACATGCCGCACCACCGCTGCCACCGGGCGAAGGCCACGTCGAACTACGTGCTCACTTCGCGCACGGGGATCGAGTTCGTCGACCTCCGCTCCCAACACTGGACCGTCCATCACTGGGTCCGCGGCTCGTGCAACTACGGCATCATGCCCTCGAACGGCCTCGTCTATGCCCCGCCCCACTCCTGCGCTTGCTACCCGCTGGCCAAGCTGAACGGTTTTAACGCGCTGGCGCCGGCAAGGGACGAGGGGCGAGGGACGGGGGGCAAGAGCGATGAAAGTCCCCGTCTCCAGCCCGGCCTGGCTTATGGCTCTTCAAGTACTCGCCCCTCACCCCTCGCCCCTCACCCCTCTGACTGGCCCACCTATCGCCATGACGCCGGCCGCAGCGGCTCGACGAACGCGGTCGTGCCCGCCCGGTTGGATCGCGTTTGGCAGGCGGAAGTCGGCGGTAAGCTGAGCGCGGTTGTGATCGCCGATAACAGGGTCTTCGTCAGTGCGGTCGACCTTCACACGGTGCACGCGCTCGACGCGGCCTCGGGCCGCTCGCTCTGGAGCTTCACCGCGGGCGGGCGCGTCGACTCGCCGCCGACGGTGTGGCAGGGCCGCGTGCTCTTTGGCTCGGCCGACGGCTCGGTCTACTGCCTCCGCGCCGCCGACGGCGCCCTGGTCTGGCGATTCCGTGCGGCGCCCGAGGACCGCCGGCTCATGGCGTTCGAGCAGGTGGAGTCGGCCTGGCCCGTCCACGGCAGCGTGCTCGTTCGAGAGGGCGTTGTCTACTGCGTGGCCGGGCGCAGCATGTGGCTCGACGGCGGCATGCGACTCGTCCGTCTCGACGCCCGAAGCGGTGCACGGCTCTCCGAAACCGTGCTCGACGACAAGTACCCCGGCACCGAGGACAACCTGCAGAGGGACATCAAGTGGCCGAACCTGCCGGTGGCGCTCCCCGACGTGCTCTCCTCCGACGGCCGGCACGTCTACATGCGCTCCCAGCCGTTCGACCTGGCGGGAAAGCGGATCGACGTGATCACCCCTCGCAACTACGACGAGCAGCGGGGCGACACGGCCCATTTGTTCTCCCCCTCCGGCTTCCTCGACGATGCCTGGTGGCACCGCTCCTACTGGCTCTACGGCCGCTCGTTCATCGGCGGCGCCGGCGGCTGGTACCTGGCCGGCTACCAGGCGCCGGCGGGCAGGATCCTCGTGGTCGACGAGTCGTCGGTCTACGGCTTCGGCCGGGCGCCGCTTCGAGTCACGGGCACGCCCAACGCGTACCATCTTTTCGCCTGTAGCAAGGAGCCGGAGCTGATCAATCCCAATCCGAACCGGCCGCCGCGCAAACAGGGCTCCTCGATCTACGGCCAGGTCGTTCCCACGCGGCTGGAGTACCAGTGGTCGGAGGCCGTGCCGCTCTTAGTGCGGGCCATGGTGGCGACCGACCAGACCCTCTTCCTCGCAGGTCCGCCCGAGATGGCCGACGAATTCGAGGTGTATGGAAGCTACGGCGACCCGAAAGTTCAGGCCCGCGCGGCCGAGCACGTGGCCGCGTTCGAGGGCAAGAAGGGGGCCGTGCTGATGGCCGTGTCGAAGGCCGACGGCGCGAAGCAGGCCGCCTATCGGCTCCCGTCGGCGCCCGTGTTCGACGGCATGGCCGCGGCCGCCGGCCGGCTGTTCTTGTCGACTTCCGACGGCGCCGTACTCTGCCTGGGCGGAGGCGAGGGCGAGCCGCTTCAGCCGGCGCCGGACGTCAACCCGGGCCCCGTGCCGGCGCTGGTCGCTGGATTCGTGGAAACCAAGTCGCATCCCGACTTCCAGCACCTGGCGACGATCGGGATCACCTCGTCCGAACTCGGCTACCGGATGCGCACCGCCCCGCGCGAGGTCGGGCTGGCGCTTGAGAAACTAGCGGCCCCGCTCACCCGGCGGGCCGAGTTTCGCGTTCGCATTCGGCCCAACCCCGGAGCCGCGTCGCCCGATACGCCGGGGAACGGGTTCCTCGCCTTCGGCGACGCACCGGACGACGGCCAGCTTGTGAAGTGCGGGTTCCGCATCAGCGGCAAGCGTCTCTACGTCGTCCAGGGTCCGCTCCTCGACGGGCAGGCCGTCTCGAAGCCGATCGACGTCAAGGCGAACGAAGTGGCCGAGCTTCACGTAATCGTCGATCTCGATACGCAGAAGGTCACGGCGACCATGCACGGCGAAACCGTCGAGGCGCCGCTGGAGCGCCAACTCGATGCCGTCACCTGGGTCGGCTGCTGCGTGACGAGCGTCACCTCCGACTTCAGCCCGATCGAAGTCACCGGCGAGTGAGGAGATACCCGTGCCAGACGCACAATCCATTCTCGCCGTGGCCGTTTTTGGGCTGGGAACCATGGGCCACGGGATCGTGCAGACGTTTGCCCGAGCGGGCTGCCGCGTGCGCGGCTACGACGCCGACCGGCGGGCGGGCGATACGCTCGGCGAGCGAATCGAGACCAACCTCAACCAGATGGCCGAGGCCGGGCTCGGTGAGCACGCCGCAATCCCCGCGGTCTTGGAGCGGATCACCGTCTGTCAAACGGAAAGCGAGGCAGCCCGCGGGGCGCAGTTCGTCGTCGAGGCCGTCCGCGAAGACCTGACGGAGAAGCAGGCGCTTTTCGGCCGGCTTGAATTGACCGTGGAAGGCGACGCGATTTTGGCGAGCAACACGTCGAGCTACCGGGTCACCGACATTGCCGCCAACCTTCGCCGGCCGGACCGGGTGGTCGCCACGCACTGGTTCAACCCGCCGCACATCGTGCCCGTCGTGGAAGTGGTGCCGGGCGAAAAGACTTCGGCGGAAACCGTCCAGACGACTTACGATCTGCTGGCACGCGTCGGCAAGATGCCCGTGCGAGTCAACCAGGAGATCCCCGGCTTCCTGGTCAATCGGGTGCAGGTCGCCATGTTCCGGGAGATCCTGGATTTGCTGGATCGGGGCATCGCCAGCGCCGAAGACATCGATCGGGCCGTGCGCGGCAGCATCGGCCTGCGCCTGGCTGCGATGGGCCCCTTGGCAATCATCGACTTCGCCGGCTGGGACGTAACGGGCAAAGTTTACCAGAACCTCGTCCCCGATCTCCGCCGCGACACCGATCTCCCCCAAACCGCCCGGCAACTCCTCGAATCGGGCCGCCTCGGCGTAAAAACCGGCCACGGCATCTACGACTACCCCGCTGACTCCGCCCAGCGCCGCCAAAAAGACCGCGACCAAGCCTACCTCGCGATCGCCAAGCTGCTCGAGTGACTCGCTTTGCGAGGGTCCTCTAGATGAATGCGTCGCGTGACGGTAGGGTGGGTGCCACTGGCGTGTCGCCAGTGCTTGGCCGGCCCGGAGCACGGGCAAGATGCCCGTGGCACCCACAAGCTCAAGCGTCGTGAGGTGCTGGACTCCCACCCCGGTTACTCGGCCCGAATATCGTAGGCATAAAGGTATTCGCCGCGGCGGAGGTAGAGGCGGGCGCCGCAGACGATGGGGTGGGCCCAGGCGAGGGCTTTGCTGTCGGGGGGCGTTTGGAGAGTGCTCAGGACGGCGAGCCGATCGGGGCGCGGCTCGATCAGGAGCACTTCGCCTTCTTGCGTGAGTCCGTAGATCTTTCCTTCGGCGGCCGTGAGCGAGAGCTTTGGCATCCTCGCTTCCCGATAGCGGAGGTTGCCCGTGAGCACGTCGGCGCAGAAGAAGCCTTTTCCGCCCGCCCGGCAGGAGCTGCCGTAGAGACACCCATCGAACAGCATGACGCTGCCGTGGCAGTTGTCGAGCGCTTTGTCCCACCAGAGTTCGGTCGCGGTGGTGTTGTCGTCGCTGAGCTTCACCACGCGTGCCCCGCCCGAGTGTCCGCTGGCGACGAAGACGTGGCCGTCGAAGTAGACCGGCGCGTTGACGTTCTGATCGTGCCGGGTCACGTGGGGATGCGACCAGAGCAGCTTGCCGGTGCCGGCGTCGACGCCGATCACCGATTTCTGCGTCAAGGTGATCAACTGGCGCACGCCGTGGCAAGTGACCAGGATGGGCGAGCAATAAGCGGCCGTTTCGTCCAGCTCGGTGTTGGTCCAAACGGTTTCGCCGGTCTTCTTGTTCATCTCGAC
>JBDRTC010001138.1:0-2096 GCA_043824335.1 Planctomycetota bacterium
TGGACGAAACTGTTGGTAGGGAATGCGCCGTCTGGTTCGCGCGGGCGGAGTTTGCTGCTTGTCCGGCCACTCGCCGGGTTGCACGAGACCGGGTAGACTGAAGGGCAGCTAACGGTTCGTTAGGGTCAGAATAACGGGTTCGTTGTCGGCGGCGCGGGGCCAATTCGGCTCTCCCGGGCGCCGTGGTGTGCCCGCTTGCCAAGTGCCGAGAGTGCCAAAGGCCCGCCGATGGATTTTCGCGTTGATCTGGACATCTTCCGAGGCCCGCTCGACCTCCTCTTGTACTTGGTCCGCAAGCACGAGGTAGAGATTGTCGATATCCCGATCGCCACGATCACCGACCAGTTTCTGGAACATCTGGCCGTGATCGAGCGGTTGGACGTGAACGGGGTGGGCGACTTCGTGGCCATGGCCAGCACGCTGATCGAGATCAAGTCGTACCAAGTGCTTCCGCGCTCCGACGAGGTGGACGAAGAGCTGGAGGACCCCCGCAAGGAGCTGGTCCGACAGCTCCTCGAGTACAAGAAGTACCGCGACGCGGCCAGCATTCTGGAGGAACGGAGCCGCTGGTGGCAAAGGCGGTATCCGCGCCAGGCAAGCGACCTGCCGCCGCGCGAGCGGAACTTGGCCGAGCAGCCCATCCACGAGGTGGAGCTTTGGGACCTGGTTAGCGCGTTCGGCCGGATCATCCGCGACACGGAGTCGGCCCGGCCGTCGAACATCGTCTACGACGAGACGCCGATCCACGTCTACATGGCCCGAATCTACGACCGGTTGCGGGAGCGAGGCCAACTGGCCTTCAGCGACCTGTTCCAGGGCGGGATGCACAAGTCGACCCTGATCGGGATTTTCTTGGCCGTGCTGGAGCTGGTCCGCCACGACCGGGTGCGGCTGGAGCAGAACGACCTGTTCGGCGAGATATGGCTCCTGCCCCGGCACGACGCACAGGAGCCCCTGGACCTGTCGGACGTCGACGATTACGATCACTCCCGGCCGGTGGAGAGTGGATAGCGGCCGGTGGCCCGTGGCGAGTGGTCAGTGGTTAGTGGCCAGTGGTTAGTGGGGAGCGGTCGAGAGCCGCTCGATCATCGATTGGCGGGCTCCCGTTTAGCCGTCGCCGGCACGGCGATGCAACCGCGAAGAACCAAAAGCGAAACCTCGTCTCGGAACAGCATGCTCACAGATCAGCCTGTCAGGACCCTGGTACACAAGAATCTCACCATCGAGGGCTTCTCTCGGGCGGCGGTGCAATCGTATTGGCGGATTCCGGAGCTGAAAATCGGCTTCGACCTTGGGGCGCAGCCGTGGTCGTTCATGGGCACGCCCACGTGGTTTGTCTCCCACACCCACATGGACCACATCCTGGCCCTTCCGGCGTACGCGGCCAGGCGGCGGATGATGAAGATGGAGCCGCCCACGATCTATCTGCCGGAGGCGGCCATCGACCCGGTCCATCGGCTTCTGCGTCAGGTGAGCCGGCTGGACCGCGGCCGATTGCCCTGCGAGCTGATTGCCGCCCGGCCGGGCGAAGACATCGAGCTTTCGCGGGAATTGGTGGTCACCGTGTCGGCCACGAAGCACACGGTGCCCTCGCTGGGGTTCGTGGTCTGGGAGCGGCGGCGCAAGCTGAAGCCGGAGTACGAGGCGCTAAGCGGCGAGCAGATTCGCGACCTCCGCCTGGGCGGCGCCGACGTGACCAACGAGGTGCGCATCCCGCGGCTGGCCTACCTGGGTGATAGCGCGCCGCAGGGGTTAGACGATTGCCCGGTCATGTACGAGGCGGAAGTGTTGATCATGGAGATGACGTTCGTGGCCCCCAGTCACCGCAAGGAGAAGATCCACAAGTTCGGCCACATCCACTTGGACGACGTGGTGGAACGCCGCGACCGTTTTCACAACGAACTGGTGATCACCGCCCACTTCAGCACGCGCTACCAGTCCCACCAGATCCGCCACCACGTTGAAAAGCTGCTCCCCGACATGCTCGGCGGCCGGCTGCGCTTGTGGCTCTGATCGAGGCCGACTAGGTCGAATCCCTTCGTCACACTGTCACGTCTTGAGGAACTCCATCAGGTCTCGGGCGTTGGGGCGTTTCT
>JBDRTC010001139.1:0-9626 GCA_043824335.1 Planctomycetota bacterium
TTGCATGCCCTGGCGCTGCTCAGTCCGTGTGGGCACTCGAATGTAAAGCTGCCCCAGCGTTGCTGGGCCCGTTCACGCTCTTCCTCCGGCTGAAGCACTCATCGTAGAACCGCCCCGCCAACGGCGGGTTTTGATCGGAACCCAGCAACAATCCCGTTGTTTCCCAGCACCAAAAACGGAGCGCACAGCGAAGTGCTTTTTTGGTGCTGGGTAAGATTTGCCGGTTCGGAGTCGGGATTGGTGCTGGGCCGCTCCTCCTTAGTCACCTGATACACAAACGCCGCCCAGGCCGCCTTCTTGGCCATATTCCTTTACATCAAGCGTGTCCTTGTTACCTGCACGCTTGAGAAGACTATCCACCCGTCCCTTTATGTAGTGGTACCACTGCCGCTCTGCCCCGAGTCCGCCCGCGGCGGATTTGCGCACTTCCGGCCACGTCTCGGAATCGAAGAACAGCCGCGGATGGTCCTTCCGGATTTTTCCCACCCACTCCGGCAATTCTCCCGCGAGACACTCAACGTTAAATATGGCACCTGCAATCAGGATGCAAAGAGCCAACATAGTCAGCTCACGTGCTGCCCACAGCATGTCTTGTTTGATATGTGTGCCTGGCATGCTCATATCCATTTCCTCCGAATGCGTTTGTCTCTCATACAATGCCCCGTTCTTCTGCGTTCTGGGTCAGCAGAACAAACTACGGTAAAGTATTCTATCTGCTTTGTGGATTACGGACAAACGGAAATAAACGATTTCTTCCTCCTCCTTCATCCCTTCATCGCGAGATGTTACTATTGACAACGTCCGAGGTAGTGATACAATCGTCCTTATGCCAAGGCGGTCTCCAAAGAGGAGTCCTGTATGGCGAAAGCTTAAAAGATGTTGATTTCAAGGAGAAAGGAAATGAAGACATGGTTCGTACTGCTGAGCACGTTCCTTTGCTGCTGCGCGGCGATTGCCGACGATGCCGTCCTCGAGTTGTCCAAGCACCTTGCCAAGACGCCGGCCTTGGTCGTTGTGGTTTGCGGAGCGGATGAGGGAGACTTGCCGACGATTGCCGGGCTCATCGAGCAAACCCCATGGACGGTTTTCTGTCGGGGCACCGCCTCACCCGGGCTGGAGAAGATTCGCGATTGGGCGAGGGAGCAAAGGCTCTTGGGGGATCGGGTTTATGTGGTGGATGACAATGGTACGTCGCTCTGGCTGGCCGGAGACTTGGCCGACGCCGTGTGGGTGGCGCCGGGGGTGGACTATCCGCCGTTCGAGGAAGAAATCCTGCGCGTGTTGCATCCCGGCGGTGTCTGCATCGTTTCGGGAAGGGTTGTCGTAAAGCCCGCTCAACCCGGGGTGGACGAGTGGCGCCATCCGTACCATGGACCGGACAATAATGTGGTCTCGCGAGACCGGGTGGCGCGATTGCCGGGGGAGCTGCGTTTCCAGACGTATCCGGTATTCGCGGCGATGCCGAACCAGACGCTTTTTGCTGGCGGGCGGATTTTCTTCTTCTCCGGGCATATCGCATTCCACGAGCGCGAAGAACCGCTCCTGAACACGCTGACGGTCCTCAACGCGTACAACGGCCTGCGCCTCTGGAGTCGCCCCCTTAACCCGAACTACGTCGTCCACAATGTCGCGAAGCTGGCGACCGGCAGCGAGGTGGTTTTTGCCGAGGGCGGAAACCTCTGGATACTGGATGCTGCAACCGGGCGGGAGCGCGGCAAGTTTAGCGTTCCGGCGGAGGCAGCCGCCGCCGGCGACACGGACTGGAAATGGATTGCGCAGGAGAAGGGCAAGCTCTGGGCGGCGTTCGGCCCGCCGGACGCCCACGTTTCTCCCCATAAGCAGAAAAGGCAAATGGGCCACTGGCCCTGGAACGTGGCCAACGAGCAGTACCGAAGCATCACCAACAAATTTGGTGCCGCCGGAAGACTGGCAGCCTTTCAGTATCCCGAGATGAAGCTGCTCTGGAGCGTCAGCGAGCCGGAGCCGTTCGACGCTCGAGCCCTGTGCATTGAGGGCAAGCGCATCTTCGAGCTGGCGCCGGGCAGGTACATGGCCGCTCGTGACGCCGCCACGGGCAAGCAGTTGTGGCGCCGCACGCCCGAAACATCCAAAGAGCTATTCGACGCCATCGGCAGCTCGCTCAAACGCCAGGGTTGGGGCTTGGGATGGGCCACTTACTGTTGCGCGCGGGCGGGCGGCGGCGTGGTATGCATCGCGGGACCGTCGTTCAAGAAAACGATCTGCGTCGGCTTAGAGAAAGGCGAGCTCCTCTGGACCTCGGACATCGCATCACCCCATCCGTTTTTCTTCAATGACGCTCTCTATATCGTGCCGCGCGTGGCCAACCCTGCGGCCTTTTGCCGGAAAGTCGAACCGCTCACCGGCAAGGTTCTCGACGAATTCAGTCTCGGAGTGATTGGCTCCTGCACCCGCCTGACGGTGACTCCGAACCAGTTTTACTACCGTCCCGGAGGCGGGGAGGGCAGGACCGTTTATGTGGATATTGCTGCGCGAAAGCTTGCCGACTACGAAGGCGTCGTCCGTCCCGGATGTTTTGACGGGGTGGTGCCGGCGAACGGGCGGCTGTATTGGATGCCGCTGGCTTGCGATTGCTGGCAGGTTCACGGCACATTTTCCATGGCCCCGCGCTCGGCACTGAAGGAGCCAAGCGCGCCGGCCGAATCGCCCGGGTGGGCTGCGCCCGCCTCGAATGCGCCCGCGGCCCGGGACGACTGGCCTATGTTCCGAGCCAGCTCCGCCGGGACGGCCACGGTTCCCGCCGCCGTTGGGCAAAAGGCGAGAGAGTTGTGGCGGCGGCGTTTGCCGGGCGGCGACCTGACCGCTCCTGTGTGCGCCAAGGGACGCGTCTTCGTGGGCGCCACAGACGGCACGGTGCGGGCCCTCGACGCCGCCAACGGAAAAATCCTTTGGCAGGTGTCATCCCATGCCGCCGTGCTGCACCCACCCGCCTATTGGAACGGACGGGTTATCTTCGGCTCGTGCGACGGTGTTCTGTACTGCGTGGACGCGTCCGACGGGCGAGTGTTGGGACGGGCCGAACTGGCGCCCGAAAAGCGATTCGTTAATATCATGGACCAGCTCTCCTCGGCGTGGCCTCTGGGCGGCGGGGTTGTTCTGAGCGAAGACGGCATCGCCTACACTGCAGCCGGAAGCACCGCCGCAGACGGTGCCGTAGCCGCTGCGGTGGACGTCGCCACCGGAAGACTCCGCTGGCGGCAGGCATACACTCTTGACCGGAGGGAGCCGGAACTGAGCTTCGGTGTCCAGGGAAACATCCTGCTGAAGAACAACACGTTGTACATCAACGGCGGCGCCCCGGTGGGAATCGTGGCAATGGACGCGCTTGACGGCGGCAGTCCTCGTGTGGTCTCCAAACTCGAAGCGGGAATGGAAATGTTTCTGGAGCCTGACGACAAGCCATCGTGCACCGGCCCCGAGCTGTTCTCTCACGAGCGCGCCAGGACTACCATCTTCAAACGTCACCAGGGTCGCGTGTATTTCCACACGTCCGACCGGCATATTGCCCTGTTAGATGGCCGTCTTTTCTGCTCACGTGATCCGCAGGCGCTCGACCGCATCGTTGACTTGATGAACAAGGGTCCGAAGAGCAGCGGGAAGATCCGGGACGTGATGCAAGTGCCCGTGGACGATTCCATTCTCTGGGCAGGCAACACGAGGGACGTGTGCGGCCTGGCCGTCGGCGCCGATGGACTTGTAGTTCTCCACCATGACAGCGCCGAAGGCATCTCCGTGGACGGCCGGTCGTTGTGGACCGCCCAGCTGCCCGCGCCACCGGTGCGGTGGGGTGTAGCGCTTACCGGGAAGGAATGCGTGGTGACGCTTTCGGACGGACTTGTGGTCTGCCTGGTCAAGGGTTTATTATGATTACTTGCAATTTCAAGGTTCTATGTTAATATCTCGTCATGCAAACACAACATGTGGACATAACGCGGCGCGATTTTCTGGGCAGCGCGGTTTCGGCGGCTGGGATGCTCGCGGCGCCGTGGCCTGGGCTTACCACTGCGGAGGCGCAGGTCGTCCTCGAGACCGGCCAGCGGCAGCGGATTGAAGCAGCGATCCCCACCAAAGCCTTCGCTCGGCCTGGCAGTCCGCTTGGGGACACCTTACGGCGGCATCGGGAGCTTCTGATTTTCGACCTCAATGTCGGATACGGCGGGCACCGCTCTATCCCTACAGCCAATCTGGCTTTTAAGCTGATGGGCGCAAAGACAGGCGCTTTTGAGACGGTCATCAGCAAAGACCCGTCCATCTTCAAGCCCGAAAATCTAAGACGGTTTGATGCCGTCTTTCTGAACAACACGGTGGGCAACCTCTTTGAAGACCCCAAGCTGAGGCAAAGTCTAATCGAATTTGTTTATGGCGGCGGTGGACTTCTTGGGGTCCATGGGACTTCGGTGGCCTTCACACGCTGGCCAGGTGCTCATGAGGACTGGCCGGAGTTTGGCATAATGCTCGGTGCCCGCGGCGCGAACCACCGCGACAATGACGAACACGTCTTCATCAAGCTCGATGACCCCAATCACCCTATCAATCGGCCTTTCGGCGGCAAGGGCTTCGAGTACCGGGACGAGTTCTTTCGTGTCCACGGGCCTTATTCGAGGCACAGGGTCCGCGTGCTTCTGGCCATTGACACCGAGAAAACCGACATGAATCAGGGACAAGCGCGCGGCAACTGCTTCCGGGAGGACAACGACTACGCACTGGCGTGGGTGCGGCAGTACGGGCGGGGACGCGTTTTCTACTGCACCATCGCACACAACCCCTACGTATTCTGGGACCCGAAGATGTTGCAATTTTATCTTGCAGCCGCTCAGTTTGCCTTGGGCGACCTGCCGGCGCCAACGACACCGAGCAGCAAATTGACGCCGGCCATCCGCGCCCAGGAAAAGCTGGGCTGGCGTTTCGGCATCGAGGCCTACACTTTTTATAAATACACGCTCTTCGAGGCCATCGAGCGAACCGCCCAGCTCGGCCTGCCTTATATGGGCGGCTTGAGCTTCCAGAAGGTCAGCAAGGAGATTTCGAAGAGCTTCGATGACCAGCTTACCGACGATGAGTTGAAACAGATCCGGCTGAAATTAGACTCAGCCGGCATTCGTCTCCTGACGTATTACATCCACCGGATTCCGGGCGATAAAGCCGGCTGCCGTAAGGTCTTCGAGTTCGGGCGAAAGATTGGAATCGAAACCTTCATGTCGGAGCCATTGCCGGAGGCGCTGGATACAATCGAGAAGTTCTGCGATGACTATGATATCAACGTGGCCATTCACAACCACGACCAGAAAGCCTCGCCGCAGTATTGGCATCCTGAAGGGGTTTTGAAGGTCTGTCAGGGCCGCAGCAAGCGAATCGGGGCTTGCGGCGACCTCGGCTATTGGATGCGCTCCGGTATTGACCCCATCAAGGCTGTGAACACGCTCAAGGATCGCTTGCTCACCGTGCAGATGCATGACCTGCACTCCGCAGTCCTAAGGACTCCTTTCGGAGGACGCCTTACGGCGGAGCTAAGCCCTGAAGGTCACGATGTGCCCTGGGGGACTGGCGTTGGCAAGACCGGACAGTTTATCGAGGAAATCCACCGCCTGGGCATCAGGCCCACCATGTTCGGCCTCGAATACTCCTATAACTGGTTCGAGTCGATGCCTGAGATAGCGCAGTGCATTGAATTCTTCAACAAAGTAAGCATGAAACTGTCGAAGTAAGGTGTTTTATGGCACGAATGGAGAATTGCAAAGGAACAGACACTCGTCGGTTCACGCGGCGTGAACTCTTAGGCCGCACGGCTGCGATTTCAGGGTTCGTCGCATTGCCCTGGATCATTCCCTCCTCGGTGCGCAGTGCTGACGGAAATGTAGCGCCAAGCGAGCGGATAACAGTGGGCTTGATTGGCAAAGGACTGATGGGAAGCGGCCATTTGCGTCGATTGGTTGGTGACCGAGACGTTCAGGTGTTGGCCGTTTGCGATGTGGATCGTCTGCGGTGCGAAGATGGCAAGCGTCGAGTAGAAGAAACCTACGCCGCTCCGCCGTGGGCGGACTCCAGCGGTACCGCCGTAAGGCGTCCCCGAGCGGAGTATCACGGCTGCGCGGCTTATAATGACTATCGCGAACTTCTGGGTCGGGCGGATATTGATGCCGTGGTGATTGTTACGCCGGACCATTGGCACACGTTGCAGACGATTGACGCGGTCAAGGCGGGTAAGGATGTATATTGTGAGAAGCCAATAACTATAACAGTCCGTGAAGGACGCCGGCTGGTCGAGGCGGTGCGCAGGTATGGGCGGATCTTTCAGACCGGAACACAATATCGTTCTATTCCGACAATCAGACAGGTCTGCGAGTTTGTCCGCTCAGGCGGACTTGGAAAGGTCAAACAAGTCTTCACTCTATGGAGCAGACTGGGTGGCTTCTTCGGAGCACCCCGCTTCAAGCCTTATCGACATCTGATGGACGTTGAGAATTCCGGGAACTCATACGTGCCGCTGGATATAACTCTTCCGGCCGAACCTGTGCCGGAAGGCTTGGACTGGGACCTCTGGGTCGGACCGTCCCTTTGGCACCCCTATAATCCCGCCTACCACAAAAATCCTTCGCCGGGAGTAGTACCATGGTCGTTCTGCGAGGACTTCGGCGCGGCCTCAGTAACTTGGCACCATTCTCACAGCGCCGACGTGATTCAGTATGCGCTGGGCGCCGAAAACAGCGGGCCGGTGGAGCTCATCCATCCCAGCACCGGTGCCCCTGCCTTCGCAGGGGCAAGCCTGTACCCGCGAAAGCGGGGATACCCGACACTCACCTGCAAGTATGCAAACGGGACACTTCTTCACTTAGTTGATAACTGGTCAATGGTGAAGGAGGTCTATAAAGCGGTCCCTGCAACCGCCCGATTAGCGGGGAACTTCGGAGGCGTATTCGTCGGAGAACGGGGCTGGGTCACGTCGATGTCAACCGGCGGGCCCGTTGAGGGCGGGCCTGAGAAGCTCTTCGAGGAAATGAAGCTGAGGACTCGGCAGGTGAACATCGGAGAAAACAACCATCATGCGAACTGGTTCGAGTGTATTCGTACACGGCAGCGGCCGAGCTGTGACGAGGAGATTGGTCACCGGTCGGCATCGCTGGGACATCTGGTGATCATCGCACATAAGCTGCAGCGGTCCTTAAAGTGGGACCCGGTCAAGGAAGAGTTTCCCGGTGATGAGGTAGCGAACCGTCTGCTCTTCCGGGCGATGCGTGCGCCGTGGCGTATCTGAGAGATTCAAAAAACTATAGTGCTCTCGAAAAGAAAATTCCCGTTTGTGCGCGGGTAAGTAGCTTTACAATAATAGTTTATGATTTTACTCGCGGGAATTTACTACCCTTCAAGGGTATATCTTCCTCGTTACCTTCTCTTGTCCAAAACATCAAGATGCAGATATAGTCGGTTCTCGATCCTCGATCCTCGTCGAGTATCGAGCATCCAGTATCCAGCATCGAATTCAACACTCCTTCGTGATTCCCGGCTGTGGGGCCGGATAGATGCCGCCGGGACCGGCGTGGATTGGGGCGGGGGTGTCAAAAGTCATGTTGTCAATGTCCTCGACGAATTGGAAGTCAGAGTTCAACGCCTGGTCCCAAGTGATGTACCGGCCGGTGTGGGTCGCCATGCGTCCCATCAATGCGACTACGTCCGCTTCACCTGCCCGCCGGGCCTCGTTGTGCGGCTTGTCCTGCCGGATAGCGTTCAGGAGCACCTGCCATTCCGCGTGGTAGGGATTCGGATCGGGCCGGCCAAACTCCCAGACAAGGTTTGCCGGGGCCATGTCGTGGCTCTTATAGAGCTTCGGCTTGGGCTGACCCAATGTCGCCATTAGCACAGCAGAGCCGTTAGAGCCATGGGCGTAGTCGGAGTAGGTATTCCAGCAGCCATTCATGTGGCGCGAGAAAGTGAACAGCTTTGTGCCGTCGGCAAAGGTGTATTCCACCGTGTAGTGGTCGAACTGGCTGCCCGCCTGCTCGTAGCAGCGGCCGCCCATGCCCTGGGCCGAGACCGGCCAAGCCCCTTTTGTCCAGCAGGCCACGTCGATGTTATGGCAGTGCCAGTCGATGAAGAACCCGGATGACACCCAGGTGAAACTGTTTGGGTTCTGGAGCTGGAATACCAGCTCATTGACGTTCTTGGGCCGGCGCGGGCAGTGGACCGGCCCGTGCACGCGGTAGATCCGCAGGGTATGCACATCTCCGATGGCCCCGTCGTGAATCCGCCGGATTACTTCTTGCCGCGCCTTGGAGTGGCGCCACATGAAGCCGACGCCGACCTTTAAATTCTTTTTCTCAGAAACCTCGGCGGCCTTGAGCCAGCGGCGGACGGCGGGTGCGTCAGCTGCAAAGGATTTCTCTGCAAAGACGTTCACGCCTTTGTTGACGGCGTACTCGAATTGGAGCGGACGGAAGGCCGCGTGCGTGGTCAACAGCACGACGTCGCCCGGCCCCAGGCAGTCGATTGCCTTCTTATAGGCATCGAAGCCGACAAACTGCCGTTCCGGCGGCACATCGACCTTATCCGCAAAACCCTTTGTCAGGTTACTTAAACTACTTTTGAGTCGCTCCTCGAACAGGTCGGCCATAGCGTAGAGTCTCACCTGGCCGCCGGTAGTCGAGAAGGCATCGGCGACCGCGCCTGTGCCGCGGCCACCGCAGCCCACCAATGCCAGCCTGATGGTATTGTCCTGGGCGGCATGAATCCGAGGCAGAGCGACGCCGGTAAGGACCGAACCGGCAACTAATGTTCCACTCCGCGATAAGAACTGCCGTCGAGTCCCGCCCGTCGACAACGGGACGGGGCGAGAAGGTTTGTTTGGTTCTGTCCACAACGAACTCAACGTGTGACCCCTGGTTTGTCGTTTCATAATTACTCCTCTGCAAAAGTTGCCCAGTTGTAGAAGCTTGTTTGTCGGTGCCCGCACCTGTGCTTCCCGCACAGAAAACGCGGGTACAGGTGTCGAAGCTGGTATAGAAACTGGAAGCTCGAAGTTGGATGCTTGAAGAAAAGCGACCCAGCAACGCTGGGTTCCGATTGAAACCCGCCGTTGGCGGGTCAAGCTTCTATGACAAGCATCGATACGAGCATCGACAACCTTAAACGAAAACTGCACTTTAGGCACTCTAAACTTTAGGCATTTTTGGCACTTTCTTTTTTTAGTATGGCATCGAGCCCAGCGAAAGCAAGAATCAAAAATTGTCAAATCAATCATTTATATTATCCTCCGGGTCTTTCGGATGCAACAGGTATTATCCGGATGATGGTGCGATTTTAAGTTCATTTTGGGCCTTTGAAGAAATTGGGTTTGAATTGGGTTTGTTTTTTTGGGCCGGAAAGAGGTTTCATTTTCATAATCCTCTGTAATAAAGACGTTTGCGTTCATTTTTGGCCTTTAACGAAATTGGGTTTGTTTTTTCGGACTGCGAAATCATCTTTTTTTCTGTAATCCTTTGTTATAAGTGAGTTTACATTCATTTGGGCCTTTAGGAAATTGGGTTTGATTGGGTTTGAATTGGGTTTGTTTTGACCAATTGTCCAATTGTGTTTATTTTCATAATCCGTTGTAA
>JBDRTC010001140.1:0-4420 GCA_043824335.1 Planctomycetota bacterium
CCAGCCCGCCAGCATCATGCACAATCTTTTCGCCCGGCTGATATCCGACGTCCCCCCGGCCATGCGTTTCGTTGAATTGCCTGAAGAGCTTCTCCCACGCGGCCGTGTCGCCCGTTTCCCCGGCCAGCGCGCGGATTGCCCGGCACATCATCTGGTGCACCGCCGCCTGGCTCGTATGGCTTTCTTCCCACCAATGTCCCTCTCCGGGCCCTTCCCAGTCGGTCGCATCGGGGTCGTGCACCCAGACGACTCGCCCCGGATGAAGCCCTTTCGCGACTCCGATCGGAGCATTCGAGACGGGGGCACTGGCCAAGGCCACTTCCTTTCCGGTCGTGCCCAGGGCCAGCCACATGCCGCCGACGCTCACCACAATACAGATGCCCGCAATCACGTAACATGACCGGCGCAAGTAGCACCTTGCCCTCCTGGCAGCCGCGACCGAAGCAACCACCGCCAGAAGCCACACGACAAAGCCGGAAGCCAACGGCGCCGCGGCGCGCTGGCAGGGATATGCCGCCCGGCTGGGCTTCGGGAGAACACGAACGAGGAACCAAATCAGTGATAGGAGACCCGCGATTGGGAAAGCCGACCTCCTCCAGTAGTCGTTGAGCTTCGCGCGAGAGACGGCGCGGTGTTTCGGGGAGCGCCTTTCAGAATCGTTCTTGCCTGGGACTGACATTTGAATACCTCCGAGGACATCGACGCGGACTTTGGGACCATGAAACCGTACGGGCTTTAGTAAGTTAGTAAGTCGCCTGGCACTCAAAAATCTTCCTTGGGTTCTTTACGAGCATTTGGTCGATCTGGGCCTCGTTCACCCCGCGTTGGCGAAGGGCGGGGAGGACCTCGTCGCTGATCACGTTGAAGGCCGACGGGCGCGTGGGCACCGGATCGTGCATCCGATCCATGGCCCAGTGCGTGGCGGCGACGGCGTCGTGGCTGAGCACGATGCGATCGGCGTACCCGGCCGACAGGAGAGTTGCGAGGGTAGCGATCCGGTCTTCGAGCGGGAGGATGTCGTCGTAGCCAAAGCGGTCGAGCCCCACGGTGCTCCCCTCGTCCATCAGCCGCTTCAAGAGATCCACGTCGGTCGTGTCGCCCACATGGCCGATAATCACCCGGCCCAGATCGACCCCCTCTTCACGGAAGAGGCGTTGCTGCTCGAATCCGCGGCTGGGCGGGCCCGTGTGCGTGGAGATGGGAACGCCGGTGGCGCGATGCGCCCGGGCTGCGGCGCGGAGGCATTT
This sequence comes from Planctomycetota bacterium, assembly GCA_043824335.1. Classification (GTDB taxonomy): domain Bacteria; phylum Planctomycetota; class Planctomycetia; order Pirellulales; family Thermoguttaceae; genus JBDRTC01. Next base: position 1,248 of record JBDRTC010001140.1, read on the forward strand.
TTCATTCAGGTCGGGCGAGCCGGGCGGATCGGGCAAGAGATCGTCGCTGGCGATCTTGAGGATCGCCGCCTTGATCGACGATCCCTGGATGCCCCGGGCCACGTCTTCCACGAAAGCGGCGGCCAATTCGTCGGCCGACCGGAACCACCAGTAAAGCGGAACCATCCAGGTGACGCCCGTCGAGGCGATGACATGGACGTCGATCTCGGCCTCCAGATCGGTGTAGACGCGCGCCTCGCGGCCCAGGTCGGGCGTGGTGACGTCGACCACCGTCCGTATCCCGCGGCTTGCCAAATCGCGAAGCTTGGCCGTCGTCGTGCGGATCGCCGCCTCGTGGTCGTGAAGGCTTGGCCAGTTCTCGGCGATTCCGGGCGAGGTGACCACGAGGTGCTCGTGCATCAACGTCGGCCCCAATTGGCCCGTGTCGACCGGGCCTCGAATCGTGTTTATCGTGGCCACGGATGGCTCCTTGCTGATTGGATTGTCCGGCTTGGACGATTTTTGTACCATACCGGGAACCGAACGGAAAGAGGAGACCTGATGACGTCCGCCCAACAGGCCAGGCAAAGAGTGCTTCGAGCGATCAACCACGCCGAAGTGGATCGCCTCCCCGTGATGTACCGTGGGCTTCCGGAGACGGACGCCGGGCTCTGCGAGCATTTTGGGCTGGGGCCGGTCAACGACTGTTGGCAAGAGCTGGTCGAGCGACTCGGGGCCGACCTGTTTTCCGGCGGCTCTTCCATGGGCAAGTACACCCGGCTCTCGCCGAAGTACACCGGGCCGCTCGACGCTTCGGGCAGCTCCTACCACCTCGATTACGTTTGGGGCCTCTTCCCCCAACAGATGTCGACGCCGGCGCACACGTATCTCGAATGGCGGGAGCATCCCATGGCGTCGTTCTCGACGGTCCGGGAGATCGACGAGTATCCGTCGCCGCGAATCGAGGATTTTGACTTCTCCGCCATGCCGGTTGACGAGAGCCCCCCTCAGCGCGCGCTGACGAGCACGGGCAGGCTCAACCACATCTTTATGCTAGCCGCCAGACTCCGCGGCATGGACAGGCTCCTGATGGACATGGCAGCCGAGCCGATCCTGGCCGAGGCGATCTTCCACAAGGTGGGTGAGTTCGCCGTGGAGTTCACCCGGCGGTCGCTCGAGCAGGTCGGGAGCCGGCTCGATCACTACGTGCTCTGGGACGACGTCGCCATGCAAAGCGGCCTGATGATGAGCCCGGCCCAGTGGAACCGGTATCTGAAAAAGTGGTACGAAGAATTGTACGCCGACGCCAAGAAGTACGGGCTGAAGGTTTTCTACCACTGCTGCGGGAGCTTTCATCCGATCATTCCCACGTTGATCGACATCGGCGTGGACGTCCTGGATCCCGTCCAGACGTCGGCCCTGGAGATGGACCTGATGACTCTCAAGAAGAGGTATGGAAACAACGTCTGCTGGCACGGCGGCCTCGACGTGCAGAAACTCCTGCCACGCGGGACCGTCTCCGACGTTCGAGCCGCGGTTCGCGAGGCGGAGGAGCTTTTTGGCCTGGACGGCGGAATCATCCTCGGACCGTCCCACGAGATCACTCCCGACACACCGATCGAGAACATACTGGCGGTGTACGGCCTTTAGCCGCCCATGGTGGTCAAGGGCCGGGCCGGCGGCTAGACTGGACTGCCAAAGCTCCGAATCGATCCCACCAAAACGCCTTTGCGGCGGAGATCCCACCATGGGATACACCGTTGCGGTCAAGTGGCTCGTGCCGTGGATAGCCCTGTCGATTCTTGCGGTCGTCGGTCCCGGCACGGCCATCGGGCAGGACACCGACGGCGACGGGCTGCTCGACGACATCACCGAGAACGAAAACTTCGAGACGACCGAGGGCCTCGATCTGATCTGGCGCTTGCAGGCGGATCCGACCAACGTCGCCCTATCGAGCGTAGGGGCGGAACTGGAAGGAATGAGCTACTACGACACCGAATACCGTTGGCCCGCGGTGCGGGGAAGCCGCGGGGGCATGACGGTAACGGTTCCCAAGGCCGGCAGCTACTACCCGGCCGTCGTGGTTTACGACACGGCCGGCCCGGAGGCTTACGAGCTGGAGGTCGAGGGCGAGCGCGTCGGACGGTTCCTGGCGGCCGAAGACGACAACCGCCAACGCGTTCACTTCCTCACCCGCCCGATTGATTTCGCCGGCGGCGAGAAGCTGACGTTTCGCGTCGGCACGGTGGGCAACCACATCACCGAGGACATTCTGCTCTTGGCTGAGAAGCCTCCGATCCGGCTTCGCAAGTTCGAGATGAGCCACCAGGAGGCCGCCCGGGTCGAGCGCGAGGGGAAGCCGCACTTGCGGCTGACGTGGATCACCACCTGGCCGTCGGCCTGCACGGTTGAGTACGGGGCCTCTGAGCAATACGGGGGCAAGCTCACCGAAGAGGGGCCCGTGGCCAATCATCGGGTGTTCCTCTCGGGCTTCGAGCCGGGGGCGGAGATTCACTATCGCATCGTTGCTCCACGGCCTGACGGGCAACAGGTGATCGGTGGCGACACCGTCTTCCGCTTCGAGCCGCCGGCGCCCGTCGTGGGAACCGCCCAAAGCGAAAAGACCGAGCTGAAGGTCGAGAACCCGCACCCGTTCGCCCTGCAGGCATTCCCCATCACCTCGGGCGTGCCTTTCGCCCGGGGCGAGTTGGGCGACGCCGATCACGTGCGCCTGCTCGACGCCGCGGGCCGCGAAGTCGCCCTCCAGGCGAAGGTGGCAAGCCGGTGGGCCGACGGAAGCGTCCAGTGGCTACGCCTCTCTTTTCTCGCGTCCGTCGAGGCCGAAACGCCGGCGATCTACTTCCTGGAGTACGGAACGGAAATCACGCGAGCCAGGGCTACCTCGCCACTCCGTCATGCCGAGCACGACGGCCTCCTCGCCGTCGACACGGGCCCCCTGCACGTAGAGTTCGATGCCCGTCAGTCGGGTTTTCCTACCAGCATCCGATTCGACGCCGATGCCGACGGCAAGTTTGCCGACGATGAGGAGCTGGCAACCGAACAGCCCCTGGCCACCGAGCTGATCGACGCCGAGGGCCGCCGTTACACGACGGCATGTGCCGCCGACCGGATCGAGATTGAGCCGTCGGGCCCGGTTCGCACGGTGGGCAAGCTCACCGGGGATCACGGCGGGG
>JBDRTC010001141.1:0-2786 GCA_043824335.1 Planctomycetota bacterium
CCAGCGGCTTGTGAATCTGAACGTCACCCATCGACGAAGAAAGCCAAGATAGAATCCACCCCCGTGTGAGGGGGGCCACTGAACATTCTTCACCTACACGGCCAAACTCGGTGTCGCAATTAACGGCCAAACTCGATGTCGCTATTAACGGACAAACTTGCTGTCGCGTGACACGTAGCGGTGCCCCAGCCACCCAACCGCCAAAATCGGATGACACGGGGTAGTTGAGTGCGCTGCATGTAGAGTCGGGCTGCGAGTGGTGTCTTCATCACTGGATTGGGAGGTCGTGCCATGCTTGACGAAGCTCTTGTTCCGAAGCTGTTTCTTGCTCTGCTGTTGAGCTTCCCGGGCTGGTGTGGTCCCACGGCCACTGCCGAGCCCCGGGAGACTGCCCCAGTCGAGTTCAAGGCCCAGTTCCTGACCTTCTGCGACCTGGCGACGGCGGAGTTCAACAAAGAGATCACTCCTTTCGGCGACCGAGACAACGCCGATCCGGCGACCCATCACATGCCGTTTTTCGAGGACGCCCATGCGGTGCGGGCCCTCGCCGTCGCCTTCGACATGACCGGCAAGCGAAAGTACCTCGATGCCTGCTGCCGCTGGTCGGACCGGATCATCGCTTATCAGAGCCGGATGATTCCGGAGGGGGCCTACTACATGAACCACTCTCGGGCCCCGGGCCAGAACCGCGGCGAGTGGAACGTGGCCGACAGCGGTTCGATTGGGATGGGCGTTTTGGCCACGGCCGTCCGTTGCGAAGACCCTGCCCAAAAGGCCCGTTATCTCAACTCAGTCAAGGCGTTCGCCAAGCTGGTGATGGAGAGCTATGTCGGCCCGGAAGGGGGCATCACCAACGGCCAGTGGTCCGGTTATGCCGGCCAATGGTGGTGTTCCACCGCCACCTTCGGCTCGCTGGCCTTTCTCCTTTACGAGGAGACCGGCGAGGAGAAGTACCTTGACGTGGCCACCGGCGCATTGGATTGGACGATCCGGCACGACTTCCGGGAGGTCAAGCCGATCACCTTCCAACAGCGGCCTTCCGGCGTGATCTTCTACTGTTTTGAACTCTACGCGACGGGCCTGAAACACCTCAAACCGGGCAGCCCGCAGTGGGATGCCGCCATGCGTCAATGGGACCTTGCCCTCGCGTGGATGGCCCAGAACCAGAAAACCCGGGGGGCCGAGGTGCCCGACTACCTCGAGCGCAACGTCGACATGGCCGGACTTCCGTATCTGATGTACGCTTTCGCCGGCCGGATCCCCCGATACCGGGAACTCGTTGCCCCGGCCGATCAGGAACTCCGTTACATCGGCGACCTCCTGTTGGCCCGGGGCGAGCCCAACGTTTCACGACTGCTGGTCTGGGAAGTGATGACCTGGGGGATGATGTCTTACGCGGAAAGGCTAAGCCCCGGGGCTTTGCACCGCGGCTCGAACCAGGTGCAGGACAAGGGCCGGTAGCGTGTCGTCAGGTTCTCAAGGCGCCCGTTCGATTGGGACGGGGGCTTCCGCCGAGTGCCACTGCTGGCTTGTCCAGCAGTGCCGTCCAGAGAGGGGCTGGGCGTCCTGGTCGACGACGGGCGAGGCGACGAAGTCCGGGTCGGCCTGGGCGAAGTCGGTTCCGGCAGTCCCGCAAACGGGACCTCGCGTCATCCGCCGTGTACCGCAATCCGGACACGGCGGCCAACCCTCGGGCAGGCTCGACGGCGTCTCGGCCTTTGCCAGTTCGTTGTCCACGGCGGACTCTCCCTCGAAGTTGGAATTCACGGCCGGCTCCGGGTGACCGAGCGGTTCGTCTTCCAAGACGGCGGAATGACCGTCAACAGGCTGCTCGTCGCCAAAACCCCCGCCGGCTGGAAAGTGATCACGCCGGTTGATGAGTGATTGGCGTTGGATGGCGCCCGGCGCCTACGGCTGCACTGGAGGGAATACCCCTTCAGCAATGAGTTCTCGCCGCAGAGCGACACGGTCCGGAACGTTGATGGCCAGCACGTCGATCGTGGCCCCTCCAATGGCCGTCAAGCCCGACAGGTGGGGACCGTCCCAGGCGAAATGCTCGTCCCAACGATCGTCCCGCGGGCTGAAGAGACGCGCCATGTTGCCCGTGGTGGCGTCGATGCCAGCGAGGTTCGACCCTTTGTGGTTGTTGCAGGGGAAGCACGCCCAGGCGAGGTTGTCGGCAGTCGTAGGGCCGTGGTGTTTCTGGGGAAGCACGTGATCGATTTCGAACGGAGCGGACTCGACGTCCGCAGGCATCTGGCAGTACTCGCAACGGTTCCCGGCACGCTCGATGACCCGCCGACGTAAGGCACGGGCGATGGCCATTACGACGGGCTACCTTCCGCTTTCTTCAGCGATTGGCGGGCTTTCGACTTGAGGATGCCCAGCAGGTTGTTAACCCGCTCATAGTTCTCGATCTCGGCCTGCTCCGCCGTACTCAAAGTACCCTGCCGGGCTTTCTCGGCTAATTCCTCCATGTGCCGGCAGTCCTCCTCGGAGAAGTCGAACTTGAGAAAGGACCGGGCCGCATCCACGGACAGATCGGCCTTGTTGGGGTCGATGAGCCGGAGCAGTATTTCGCCTTGGCTGGAAGCTGTGACAGACATCCCTATAGTCTACCACGATAGCTCGACAGGGGACAGTCACGAATGGCACTGCCGACCGTTAAGCTATTGTACTGCAACGGCTTGCGTTTTTCAATCGCCGCTTGAGTTCCCATCGCGGTTGACGCATGAGCGGGTATCGATGCCGACGTCGCTTCAAAACGCGTGGTTCGATCCGGCCGG
>JBDRTC010001142.1:0-5535 GCA_043824335.1 Planctomycetota bacterium
GCCATTATCACCCCAAGGCGAAGCAGGCCGTGCTGGAGATCCCCGTGCCTTACGTGCTGCGGGTCGTTGAGTTGGTCGCCTGCGATCTTCGCCGGGCGTTTTCGGAGTACCTGCCTTGGTCCCACGTGCTCACGCTGGGCGACTTCCTCCGGCTGAAGCGACTGGCAACGTGGGCAAGGGAGCTGTTCCTCTTGTATCGAGTCGCTCGCGTCGGTTTCAATCCGGCGGCGGCGCTACTCACGGAGATTCGCCAGATGGCGAGCGGCAGGCTGCAAGACACGTCGGCCGGCGGCGTAAAACGTTGGGCCGTCGGGTTTTGTGTGCGCAAGGCCGGCTACTACGCCATCCAATTGTACGGCGGGCACCTGGTGCTCGACGACGTTGCGTTCGACACCTACCGCACGGCTCAATCACAAGAAGATGTTCGGTCGGCAAAGGCACGCCGCCAAGAGCTTGAACAGGAACCCTTGCGGATCCTCGTGTTCGGTTCTGTCAAGTCGGGCAAGTCGAGCCTGATCAACGCGCTGTTCGGCGAAATGCGGGCCGCCGTCGACGTGCTGCCCGCCACGCGGGGCGTCGAGCCGTACGTGCTCGAGCGCGAGGGAATTCCCCGGGCGGTCATCCTCGACACGGCTGGGTACGAAAACGTCGGAGACGCCGACGAGCCGTTCGACGAGCTTCGCGAGCAGATCGTCCAGTGCGATCTGATGCTGATGGTCTGTTCGGCATTGTCGGCGGCCCGGGCGGCCGACCGCCGCGTGCTGGACCGGGTCCGGACCCTCGCCCAGGAAGAGCCCGGTCGGGCCATGCCGCCGCTCGTTGTGGCGCTTTCCCACGTCGACCAGGTGCGTCCCGCGGGTGAGTGGAATCCGCCTTACGATTTGGCGAACCCGGCCGGGACCAAGGCCCGGCAGATTCTCGACGTGGTCCGCGCGGTCGAGGAGGACTTGGCGACCGAGACCGACCAGGTCGTCGTGCCCGTGTGCCTCAACGCAGGCCACGTGTACAACGTGGAGGAAGGGCTCGCCCCGGTGATCCTGCAACTGGCTTCCGAGGCCGAGCGGGTCAAGTATCTCCGATGCCTGCGGCATTTCCACGAAGAGGAATACTGGCAACGTCTTTGGCAGCAGGCCGTCAATTCCGGGCGCGTGCTCCTCAAGACCGGCGCGGCCTGGGCCCGACGACCCGCACGCAACTAGCGCACGAGAAGACGCTCGAAGGAGACCTCGCATGAAGTACGTGCAACCTGTTCTGATGCTGACACTGGCCTTGTCGACCGCAACGGCGGCGCCCGGCGACGAGCCGAACCCCATGGTGATCGAGTTGGAGATTCCCCCGCCGGAGGACTCGGCCGGCGGGATCCTGGTGGCCGATGTGAACAACGACGGCAAACCCGACTTCCTGGTCACGGTGCCGGGTCATTTGGCCGTCTACGACAACAGTGGGCGGAAGCTGTGGGTTCGCGAGACGGACCTGGTCGTGGACGGGTCGAGCGAGAGCCGGGGACTGCCGGGGCATCACGGCCCGGGCGTTGCGGCCGGCGACCTCGACGCCGACGGGCGTTCGGAAGTCATGTTCCTCACCAAGGATCGCGTGCTCCACGTGGTCGACGGCGCCAGCGGCAGTGAGAAGGCCACGGCAAAGCCGCCTGTCCCAGAGGGAGCGGAACGCTGGGAACTGGCCATGGTGGCCGACTTCCATGACTCGGGCGAAGATCGCGACGTGCTCCTGGAGGCCACCAACAAGGACGGCTACCGGATGGGCAAGTACCTGGCCGCTTACACCTTTACCGAGTTGATGCGCGGCGAAAGTCCGATCTGGACAACCGATCGCTTCCTCTCCTGTGCCCACAACGGGGCCCGGCTGGCCGATATCAACGGCGACGGCCGCGACGAGGTGCTCGGGGCCACGATCTTTTCCGCCGAAGGCCGCCTGCTGGCCCAGGCCGCCGAATTTCGAGGCCACATCGACAGCCTGTTCGTGGCCGATGTCCGGCCCGACGTTGCGGGCTTGGAGGTCGTCTTGTTGGAGGAGGGCTCGAACCACGTGCAGGTGATGGGCGCCGGCGGCCCGATCTGGCGGGAGCACTTTCGGCGGCAGGAGCCGCAGAACGCAGCGGTCGGTCGGTTCCGGCCGGGCTCCGAGGAACTCTTCCTCTGGTGCCGCTCCCGGTACAACGAGCACCAGAAGCCGTTCGTGTTCGACTCGCGGGGCAACAAGGTTTTCGACTATGAAATGGACGACGCGGCCCCGCCCGGCTGGACCGCCAGCGGCGTCGAGGTGATCCACACGATCGACTGGACCGGCCAGCCGCACCAACTTGCCTGCGCCAAGGAACGGCACACCGAGGGCGACGTTTGCCTCTTCGAGCCGCTCACCGGGCAATTCGTCGAGCGGTTCGAGCACCAAGCGGACCGGCTCTACGTTGCCGACGTCACCGGCGATTGGCGCGAGGAGATCATCGTGCTCGAAAGGAGCCGGCTCGTCGTCCATCGGAACCCGGCGCCAAACCCTCGGCCAAACGAGAAACGGCGCTGGGAAGATCGAAACTACCGCCGCCTAAAGCAGTGTCACAACTACTACTCGCCCTAGGCTTCCTAGCCTATCTATATTTTGGCGATCAAGGCACGCTGCATCCGGATCTCTCTGGGTCGTATCGAGCCGGGCCGGAAAGCGTTCCTGGCACGCCCTCTGGCTTGCTGGATTCGGAACCCGCAGAGTCGTACAATCGCGGTCGTTGGGTGGAGCGACTCGCCATACCGGGAAAGCTGGGGCGATTTGGCAGTGACACCACTGGCGGACATCGCTACAATCCGCCGCTGATGTTCCCATCTGCCGTTGCCGTAACCCCTTCGGACGCTCGATTCTTCTCCCTCGGCTTCGGAATCGTTATGATAGACCCCGTGATCCTCTTCGAAGCTGTTGCGGCAGCCCGGTGGCGGTAGCGTGTGGCGTCCGCCCGGCCGTCGGGTAACCGCGCGGTGCCCAAGAGGCACGACCTTGCGAAAGGCACGAGACTTGGCTTCCAAATCGGAAACCAGACGGGCCGGCAATCCAACGGTGGATGCCCCCGCCCGAGCGCCCCGCTCCGGCGAAACATCGGCGCCGGCGGCGCCGACGCGTTTCGCCGACGGCACGATCCGCCGGGTGGACCGGCCGATACCGGGCCTGACCGGCTATCCGGAGAAGATTTCGGAGGAAGCGTTTTATCCTCTCGCCTACCGCGTAATGTACCTCTCCCGCCGGCTTGAGGAGCAGTTGCTCGAACTGTTCCAGAAGGGGTACGCCAAGGGCACGGTAACGATGAGTTGGGGCAACGAGGCAACCGCCGTGGGTATGGCGATCCCGCTCAGGCCGGGGCGCGACGTCGTCTCTTTTCTGCACAGGGACCTTGCCTCGCACCTGCTCTTTGGCGCCACTCCCTACCAGTTGGTTTGCCAGTACCTGGCCAACGCCGACAGCGTGACCCACGCCCGCGAGGGCAACTGTCATCACGGCGACGCCGCCAACCGCCGGTTTCCCATGATCAGCCATTTGGGCAAGATGCTCAGCCTCGTGGTCGGCGGCGCCTGGGCCGCCCGGCGCCATGGGGAGGATGTCTTTGGTCTGACGGTGTTTGGCGACGGGGCCAGCAGCACGGGCGAGTTCCACGAGGCGATGAACATTGCGTCGGTGCACAAAGTCCCGGTGCTCTTCCTCGTCCAGAACAATCACTATTCTTTTTCCACCCCCACCAGCGCCCAATACGCTTGCGAGCGCCTTTCCGACCGGGCCCGCGGCTACGGAATCTCGGGCCGCACGATCGACGGAACCGAACCGTGGGAAGTCTACTGTGCCGTGTGGGATGCCCTGGACGAAATGCACCGCAATCCGGCCCCGGCGCTGATCGAGTGCATGACGGTGCGTCTTCACGGCCATGCCGCGTACGACAAGGCCGACTACGTTTCCGAGGAGCAGATGCGCCAGTGGCGGCGGCGCGACCCGGTCCCCAATACGCGTCGCGTCCTCCGGGAATCCTGGTCGTTTTCCGAGGCCGAACTCTCTCGGTGGGAGGCGGAAATCGAGGACGAGGTGCAGTCGGCCGTCTCGAAGGCGTTGAAGGTGGCCCGCCCCAAGCCGCCGGTGCAAGGTTGGAGTCCGTATGCCACCGGTTCGACGCCCAGGGTCAAGCCATTGGCGGCCCGGAAGGCCAAGAACGGCGACGCGGTGAACCGCGCCTTGGACTACATCCTCTCGAACAATCCCCGCGCCTTCCTGGCCGGGCTCGACGTGGGCACCTACGGCTCGGCGTTCAAGACCTGCAAGGGCCTCCTCGAGCGCCACGGCCCGCACCGCGTGATCGACATGCCCTTGTGCGAGTCGGGCCTGGTCGGCTTCATGATCGGGGCCTCGCAGGTCGGAGCGGAGCCGATCCTCGAGTTCCAGTTCGCCGACTTCTCGACCGAGGCCGTCTCCCAGGTGGGGCTTAACGCCGGCACCTGGTACTTCCGCTCGGGCGCGCCGGCTCGGATCCTGCTCAGGCTGCCCTGCGGCGGCGGGCTGACCATGGGGGCGTTTCACTCGGGCGAGTTTGAAGGGCTTTGGTCGCGCTTCCCCGGGCTGAAACTGCTCTACCCGGCCACGCCGCAGGAGACCTTCGAAGCTCTTCTGGCCGGCTTTTACGACCGGAACCCCTGCCTGGTGTTCGAGAACAAGCTCCTTTACTGGAGCCAGAGCGGCCCGATCGATTTCGACGGCGATCTGCGGTCCGTCTGGCGGCCCCGCCGATACACCGAAGGGACCGAGCTCACGCTGGTCGCCACCGGGGCCATGGTTCAGCAGGCGCAGGCCGCGGCGGACCGCTCGGGCCGCTCGGTCGAGATCTGGAACCCGTTCGTGCTTCAGCCGCTGGAGCTTCAGCCGATCCTCAAGTCGGTCGAGAAGACCGGGCGGCTCTTGGTGGTGCAGGAGTGCGGAGAGACGCAGGGGCTGGGCGATCGGATCATCTCCCTGGTTTGCCGCCAGGCGCTTTCGGCCCTGAAACGCCCGCCGAGGCTGATCGCCGCTCCCGACGTGCCCGTTCCCTTTGCCCCCGAGCTGGAATTTCACTACCGACCGAACTCTGATCGAATTCTAACGGGCATCGAGCAAATGCTCGCCAAGAGCTGAGCAAATGCTCGCCAAGAGCTTATGGACGAAAGCATTTTCAGGCTGCCTCTTTACCTTCCCGCCCAGGGCTCCGCCGAGACCGAGGCGACGATCATCGAATGGTGTGTCTCCGAAGGCGACCACTTTGAGAAGGGGCAGGTGCTGGCCCAGATCGACAGCGCGAAGTCCGTCTTCGATTTCGAGGCCCCGTGCGGCGGCCAGCTGATCCGGCTGTTGCACCTCGAAGGCGACGCCGTTGCGTACGACAAGCCGGTTATGGAGATCGAGACCTCCGATTCCGGCATGAAGGACTGGATCCCGCCCGCAGCCACCGCCGCCGAAGCCGGCTTCCTGCCCGCCGTCCACTCGGCCGGACGCCCCGGGGCGGACACCACAAAAACGGTGGCC
>JBDRTC010001143.1:0-6111 GCA_043824335.1 Planctomycetota bacterium
GGCCGCCCGTTCGACGCCGACACGGCCGGCCTCATCCAGTTGGCCCAGATAGGCGACCGTTCGTTGTCGCGGTCCGCGATCGGTTCGATAGGACTCGACCAACGCCCAGTAGGCGTGTCGCCGGCCGTTCTTCCTGCGGTAGCACGGACGAATGAACATAGGGGCGATTCTACGCCCACGAAAGGCTCATTCAATCCCAAAGGTCTTCACTACAACGCCTTTCAAACTCCTCGCCGATCCAAAACCGGCTCCACACCCCCACCACCCTCCGCCAAGCTCCCCAGCTTCGCGAAAAATCACCGAAAACTCCCCCGAAACCCACCAAGAAAATTCCAAAAAAACCAATTTCGCCGTACTACTGTGGAACTTCGGTTAGTCCCAGATGGTCCAGCAGGATGGATTGGGCACGATCCGGGCGGACGATGCAACGCAGCCGTACGTTGCGGCCGTCGCGCACCGGCAGCACGAGGTCGGTGCTCTGGATGCGGGCAAATTCTTCCAGCAGAGTGGGAATGCTGTTTCCCAAGCCTGACTTCTTTGACCAGCCTTCCAGGGTCTTGCGTAGTACGAACGCCAGAAAGCAGACCAAGATGTGGGCCTGAACCCGGTCGGCCGACTGGTGCCAAATGGGCCGTAGCCGAAGCTCGTCCTTTTGAATTCGGAACGCCGCTTCCGCGTCGGTCAACTGGATGTATGCCCGCCAGAGTTCCCCGCCCGACCAATCATCGACGTTGCTTCGAAGCAGATAGCATCCTTCGCTGAGGACGGCCCAGTCGGTTCGGTCGTTTCGTTTCGACCACTCCAACTGGGCGCGCCCGTCGTCACCGTCGGTGACCTGAACGTCGTACAGTTCCGCGGCCCGCGTGTTTTGGCCCAGCAGTCGGCCGACACGACGCTCGATAGGGCCGATTTGCTGACGCCGTGCGTCGCACGCGACGCGGATTTTCTCCAGGCCCGTTTCGACGCGTTTCTCGAACCGCTCGCGCATGGCACGTTCCTTGGCCGTTCGGTCTTCGCTTCGGCAGAGGATGAACGTTTCGCGGCCTTCGGGGCCGCGGCAAGTTTTCACCTCCAGGCCATCGCGGACTTCGGTCCACTCGCCTTCGGTCAACTCGCGCTCAAAGCGACGCAATTGGCTTTTTGGCGTGCCCACAATGTAACGCGAGCCGCGTTCTCGCAGCCACTCGACGTTCGCTTCGCTGACCATGCCCCGATCCAGGGCCCAAATACGGTTCATTCGCCCGTAGCGGCTTTCCATTCGGGCGACGATCTCTTGGAGCGTGGTCACGTCGTTGCGGTTGCCGGCGAAGACTTCGTAGCCCAGTGGGTAGCCTTCGGTGGTCACGACCAGGCCGATGCACACCTGTTTGCAGTCGGGGCGGTGATCCCGTGAATATCCTCGTGCGGCCAGATGGTTTCCCTTCGCTTCGCCCTCGAAGTAGGTGCTGGTCACGTCGTATAAGAGCAGTTCATAGTCCAACCGAAAGAGCGTTCCCAACCGCTCTTTGGCGTGACGTTCCAGCGGTTCCTTGTGCGGCAAGAGCTTGTCCAACGCGCGGTAGAGCCGATCGTCGTTGACCTTGTCGTCGGCGATGCCCAACAGATCGCCCAAGGCCGTCCGGCGGAACCAGTCCTCAGCAATATGCAGTTCGCTCGATGGCTCGCACAATCGGGCAATCACCAGCACGGCGGCCATCGTGGCCCAGGATATCTCTTCTCGGCCCGGCGGCAGAAGCTCTTCCAGAAGCCGATCCAAGCCCACCGCTTGCCACAGTCGCCACGCCAGCCAGACATCGCCGAATCGACGACCCCGCTCCAACCGAAGCCGCTTCAAGTCGACCTCGATCGGCTCGTCCGGAACTTCGTCTTCGAAAAGGCTCGGCTGCCGCTCGATCCCGATTAACTGCCTGGCCACTGCCCTTGCCGCCAAACGCCCCTCGGCGTCCAGTTCGCCCAGTTGAGCCACCGTCTCTTGACGGACCTTCTTGCCGCAACGAACCGAACGGACCAGTCGCCAATAGGTGTAACGTTTCCCGTTCTTCTTGACCGTCGTGTGTCGCAGATACATGGCCGACCTCCGTGTGCCGACCATCATCCACTAAATCACCCGCCGATTTCAAGCCGAAAGGTTGGCACTACATCGCCTCTGAGCCGAGCCCAACACGATCGGCAAACGACTTAGGACGAAGAACCGGCCGAAAAAACCTTCAAAATACTGATTCTTCGAGCGAACTGCGGAAGTTGGGTTAGTGCTTCCCGGCGACGTCGCCGCCGGCCCGCGTGCAGAGGGCACGGTAGGTGGCTTGATCGATCGTCTCGGCGATCAGCTTCACGGAGCCGTCGGCCGCCAGGAACTGGGTGCCCGAGGGGTGGAAGCTGCTGAAATTGTGCGTGTAGTGTTCCTCTTCCTGCTCGGAGTTCGGCGGAAAGAGCGCGATGCCCGTAACTCGGGCCGGGGCGTGCTCGCCACCGGTCACCACGCCGACCCACGTCGACGGAGCCCACTTCGACGACCGCTCGCCCACGACCAGCGTCTGGCTCAGCCCGTCGCAGACGTCGGCAAACCGCACGCCGCGGTTCAAGAAGAATGTTCCGTCGGCCTGGCAGCCGTTGAAGTCGGGGCTGCCGGCGTCGCAGATATCGTGGTAGTCGAGCGCGCCAAACACGCCGATGTAGTTGCTCGTGGCCAGCTCGGTGGGCTGAAAGCCGCCGCCGCTGCCGACGTAGGGCCCCCCGCCTTCGAGGACGAATGTGGCCGGCCCGACGTCCGAAGGACAGCGATAGATGTCGATCACGGTCACCCGGGCCTGGTCGTTGGCCGGATGCGTGATCGGCAGCTCAAAGTGGGTCAGATTGTCGTAAACCGCGGTCTGCTCCATGTAGGGCAGGATCGCGGCGCTCCACGCCCATCCCGGCTCACCGAACCAGTGCGGCTGGCCGGTGCCGGGATCGAAGCCCCACCACCCGGCGGGCAGTCGTTTGTGCGTATCGTGGTACATGTGCAGTCCCAGGCCGATCTGCTTGAGGTTATTGCTGCACAAGGCCCGTCGGGCCGCCTCCCGTGCCGCTTGAACCGCCGGCAACAACAGGGCAATCAGAATGCCGATAATGGCGATCACCACCAGCAGTTCGACCAACGTAAAGGCTTTTCGTCGCGTGAACACGTTTTCTCTCCGGTATCTAAGAGCGTTGCCGTCAGCGCGCAGCGCGCGCGGAAGCTGCAACAAGGGAATCCGACGTAAGAGAAACGGCTTACGCAACGCTCGGAGGAGCGCGGACGTGATACGAAGAGGGGACATCTCGGGCACACGTGACCCGAGTTGCCGGCGCTGGATCCTGGTCTACGGGCATGACGCGGGTCTCATCGACCTCGCGAACCGGGATCGTTTTCTGCGCGAGAAACTGGCAGACCGGACAGCTTTCCTCCCGGACTGGCCCAAACGCCCGCTGAGCGCGCGACTGGCCGTGCCGAATGCCCGAATCGGCCGGGCGGCGCGAAAGGGTGCCTGGCTTCTGGTGCGGGCAGAGAGGACTCGAGGGGACGGCGCTGCATCCGGCCGACCGTTCTTGGCTCGTGCCGTGAACGTGGAACAAGCCGCTTGCCGTGGTCACCAGCAGATAACCGGCAAGGACGAGAAGTCTCGCTGGGCGGCGAGTGACCGCTTGCATAAGCCCACTCGCAATGGACCGGACGAAAGTACCCGATGTCCTGATACTTCCCATCCTAGTGTCACGGCGCAGCGGGGGCAACAGGGTTCCCTGCCCGGCGCGCGCGGTTTTGACGAACCGTTGCCGCCCCGCACAAGTCGAGGGTCACTCCTGCGTCTGCTTGTGGCGGCAGCACCGGCCGTGGCGCCCCCGCCCCCTGGAGCCCCGGCCGCGCTCTTCCTCGGCCCGGCGGATGTTGTCGCCGTGGCAAGTTGGGCACTCTTTCGGCCTTCCCGTTCCGCGGGGGACACCCCATACGAAGTCACACTGGCAACACTTGAACGTCCGCATTTCGGCCATTTCAACGTCTCCTCCCTTGATGAGTAGAACTTTGCCTTGAACCAGGGCCTGGGCCACCTTCTTTCGGCCCAGCTCGAGGATTCTCCCGAACGTCTGCCGTGAAACGTTCATCCGGTCGGCCGCCTTCTCCTGGTAGAGCCCCTCGAAATCGGCCAGGCGGATCGCCTCCCACTCGTCCACCGTCAGCACAACTTCGTCGAGCGACGATGCGGGCACGCCGACGGGCTTGAACCGGCAGCAGGCTGGCGGTTCCGAAACGGTTCGACAGCACTTCGGCCTGGACATAACTGGCGCCTCCCTCCCCCCAATTGCATCTATCGGAATTATGGGCATATGCTCATAATAAGTCAAGAGGAAAAACCACGCCAATGCCGGAAATTCAGAGATTCCCCGCCACTGGAGGGGCGGGCCGAGCCCAACTGCTCGCTGGGTCTTCAAGCTCGCACTAAAGCTGCTCCGGAAGATGATAAAACGCCAGGGCCATGATGAGGTACACGCCCAGGAGCATCACGCCTTCCATCCAGTGGCTTTCGCCGTCCTGGCTGACCAGGGCCAGGATGCCCACGGCGAGGATCACCGACACAAGCTCCAGCAACGTGAAGTGGAGGTCCAGCGGCTGGGCGTGGCCCATCAGCATGCTGGCGAAGACGAGCACCGGGGCGACAAACAGGGCGATCTGGATGCCGCTCCCCACGGCAATGTGGAAGGCCAGGTCCATCTTGTCCTTCAGCGCCATCAAGACGGCGGTCGAGTGCTCGGCGGCGTTGCCAATGACGGCCACGATGATCACGCCCACGAACACCCGGCTCATCCCCAGCGATTCCGCGGCGTGCTCGACCGACCCCACGAGCATCTCGCTCATCCAGGCAATGCCCGCCGTGGCCAGAAGGAGGATGATGAACGACGTGTTTCGGGCCCACGGGGTGTGCGGGTGCTCGTCGCCGACGGGCACGTGCGTCTCGTCGCCCGCGAAAAGGTGGCGGTGCGTCTTCAATGAGAAGACCAGGCTGAGCAGATAGATCACGGCCAGGATGACGGCGATCTCCTCGCTCAGGTAGTTGATTCCCTGGGTCTCGACGGCGCCGGGTTCGCCGCCCGAGTGATACAGGTAGTAGTACAGCGTGGGCATGACCAGGCCGATCGACGCCAGGGCCAGGAGCGTGGCTCCCATGCCGGCGGCGGTGCGATTGAACTGCTGCCGCCGATACTTGAGGCCACCCAAGAGGATCGAGAGGCCCAGCACCAGGAGGATGTTGCCGATGATCGAGCCGGTGATCGAGGCCTTCACCAGCGGGTACATCTCGGGCCCCTTCCAGAGGGCCACCAGCGCGATGATCAGTTCCGCGGCGTTCCCAAAGGTAGCGTTCAGGAGCCCGCCGACCCCGGCGCCCAGCTTCTCGGCCAGGTTCTCGGTCGCCCGGCCCATCAACCCGGCCAGGGGAATGATCGCCACGGCCGAGAGAACGAAGACCCACAAGCCCCCAGCCCCGAACCAATCGAGCGCCACGGCCAGCGGCATTGCCGCGAGCAACCAGTAAAGCGGCGACCTGACGATCTGGCCCCACGCCGTGCGAAGATCGGCCGGCGGGTGGACCGACTCGTCCCTGGAAACCGGCCCTGGCGTCGGAGATCGCTTGTCGCTCATGTGGAAGGTTTTACCCGACCGGGCCGAGAAATCAATCCCCGCCAGGCTGCCCGTTGGTTCGGCAGTTGTACCGCCGAACCTCTCCACCAGGAGCGGCAGTACAACTGCCGCTCCAACAGGGCCGCGGCATGCATTCAACGGGCCTGTAGGGTACAATTCCTCTTTCAGTCAACACTCGCAACGCGCTCGAGGAGGTCGAACGATGACGACCAAAATGCACAACAAGATGCGAGCGAACACATGGATTCTTTTGGCGGCAATCTGTTTGTCCGCCCCGGGCATCTTGAACGCGGCCGAGGCCGGGGGCGGTTCGACCGCCGAGCAGTCGGCCCGCGAGATCCTCGCGGCCACCGGCGTTCGTGGCGGCTTGATCGTCCACGTGGGCTCCGGCGACGGGAAGCTGACGGCCGCCGTGGGTGAAGGCCCGGGCTACCTCGTCCTGGGACTGGAGACCGACG
>JBDRTC010001144.1:0-14062 GCA_043824335.1 Planctomycetota bacterium
CCGGCCGCGGGCTCACCTCGACGCCCGGCTTCCGCAGTTGCGCCCTGGCCGTTGCCACGCCCGAGGCGCTGGTGGTGCAAGGCCAAACGCGGATGAACGTGGTCGCGCTTTCGACCAACGACGGCTCGCTCTTGTGGACCAAGAAGAAGGTCACCAATAACCCAAACGCGATCTCGATTGACGGCAAGCTGGTGCTCGGCGTCGGGAAAGGCGGCAGCCACGTTGTTCTGGACCCGGTCTCCGGAGAGGAGCTGGAGGACCTCAACTTCCGCAAGGTCTCCTGCACCCGGCTTACGGCCTCCGGCGACTCGTTCTTCGTGCGGGGCGAAGGCACGCTCCGGTTCGACCGCCAGACGAAGAAGGTGCTCGTTGACGGCTCGATGCGGCCCGCCTGCAACGACGGGGCGCTGCCGGCCAACGGCATGCTCTACATCGGCCCCTGGGCGTGCGACTGCAACCTGTCGCTGATCGGCGCCGCGGCGAAGTGCTCGGCGGGGGCCTTCCGCTTCGACGTCGAGGCGACCGAAGCCGACCGGCTCGAGGTGGGCGAGGGCGACGTCGCGGAGGTTGCCCCGTTCGAGGTCACCGCGGAGGACTGGCCCACCTATCGGGCGAACAATCACCGCACGGCCGGCACCAAAGCCCGGTTGGCCCGACCGGCGCCGCAACCCGCCGCGGAAGGACGCCCTGTCCCACCAGTCACCCAGCGGTGGCAGTACATGCCGAACCGGCCGCAGGTGCCAACGGTTCCCACCTCGGCCGGGGGGCTGGTCTTTGTAAGCGGCGAGGACGGCAAGGTCCGCGCGTTGGACGCCGCCTCGGGCGCCGTCCGTTGGGAGTTCGCCACGCCCTCGCCCATCAAGATGCCGCCCACCGTGGCCGACGGCCGGGCGTACGTCGGCAGCGGCGACGGGTACGTCTACGCCCTCGAGGCGGCCACGGGCAGGCTCCTCTGGCGGTTTCGCGCGGCGCCGGTTGAGCGACACATCATGGTTTACGGAAGCCTCGCGTCGACGTGGCCGGTCAACAGCGGTGTGCTTGTCCACGACGGCGTGGCCTACTTCGCCGCCGGCATCATCGACTACGACGGCACCTACGTCTACGCCCTGGACGCGAAGACCGGCGCGATCCGGTGGCAGAACAACACGTGCGGGCACCTCAGCCCCGAGCTTCGGAAGGGCGTTAGCGCCCAAGGGAACCTGACAATCCAAGGCGACCAGCTCCTCCTGGCCGGCGGCAACCAGGTCTCGCCCGCGCGGTTCGAGCTGGCAACCGGAAAATGTCTGGCGGCCTCTTTCCCCCAGGGGCAGCCCAAGGCCAACCACGGGAAGTTCGTGGGCGTGTTCGGCGAAAGCTGTGCGATCGTCGGCGGGCGGACCCTTTACGCCTCGCCGCGGAACGTGGCCAACAAGGACAGCTTCGTGGCGGCGACCGACCATGGGGCGTTCAACCTGATCTTCGGCGGCATCCCGCCGGCCTGGAGCGACGACACGTTCGCCCTGGTCGACTTCCGCCGCAGCAAGATCACCTGCTGCGACGCCGGGAAGGTGGCCGAGCGGATCCAGAAGGGATTTCCAAAGCCCGCGCAAGGGCGGCAAAACTGGCTCCGGACGCTCGCCCAAGTGTTCGAGGCCGACGGCGCGGTCCGCTGGCAGTCGGACCTAAACGAGCCGGAAAAGTTCGAGGCACTCTCGCTGGCCGTGTGTCCTGAGTCGGTCGTGGCGGCCGTGCAGTTTCAGAACCGGGTCCGCGCGCAGCCGCAATGGTTCCTCGCGGCTTTCAAGGCCGACGACGGCACTCCTATCTGGTTCTGGCGGCACGAGCTTCCCTCGGAGCCGCTCCCCGGCGGACTCCTGGTCGACCGCAACGGCCAGGTCGTCGTGACGCTCCTGGACGGAACCGTCCTCTGTTTCGGACCGGTCGGCAGTCCGGCAACGTGAACGCCCTTTCCATGCCTGCATGAACGGACTCGGGGACTGTCCCAATTTTCCCGCAGGGAAAATGGGACTGTCCCCCTCCCAAACCGGGAAGTTATTTATCGGCCGCCCCCTAGGATTCCATGCTCCCTCAGGGATTCCACAAACCAGTGGATCACGTACCAGAGGAGCCAAACGACCGCGGCGGTTTGGATCACGGCGAGCGTTGTCAGGACGATCTTCCACGTGCGGGAGAACTTGGAGCTTCGCCAGAGCACGGGCAGAGCCAGCGGTCCCAGCACGGCGAAGAGCAGGAAGAGAACCATGGCGCGGCTCTCGGCCCAATCCTGCCGGGGCTTGGGGTGGTAGACGACGGGTCCGTCCGCCGGGGTCCCGCAGCGCGGGCAGAGCGGGGCCCCCGCCTCCAGTGGCCCGGAGCATCGGCAGCAGACCGTCTTTTCGGGCTCTTGACCGCTCATGGCACGGATTCGGCTTCGGGAAGGGGACAGTCCCATTTTCCCTGCGGGAAAATCGGGACAGTCCCCGAGTTGTTCTTCGGCCAACGTTTAGCCGCCGACGGCACGTCGGCGAACGGTCCGCGACGACGCTTCACCCCTACAAATACCTTATATACCCTCCAGGCGACCCTCGCGTTAACCCCCCGACACAATCCGGGGGAAAAAGCCGCCCCGTCCTCCTGTTTCTCCTATTCTCCATTGACCGATACGGCCCCCTTCTGCTACAAGACCCCGCCTTTTTCCAGGACGGCGGTGGGGCTGAAAAAAGCAGGACGGAATCTCATGTATCGTCGACACGGCAACAAGCTCGGCTTGGTGTTTCTGGCCTGTGATTTGGCGGTCACCTCGGGCATTTGGGTCGGGGCGTACTTCCTCAGGTTTGCGATTTGGCCCTCGCCCGACGGGGTCCCCGACTTCCATCTCGTGCTCCGGGCCTGGCCGATGGTGTTGGTGTTGGCCGCGGTGTCGTACCGCTTGAGCGGCTTGTACGAAGTCCACCGGCTCCGGCAGCTTCCCCGGGAATTGGGTGTGATTTGCCGGGCCAGCGTTCTGTTGTTCGTGCTGGCGATCACGGTCACCTTCTACCGCCGCGACCTCTACGAATCGCGGCTGGCCCTGGCGTTGTTTCTGGGGCTCAACGTGCTCGCATTGACGCTCACCCGGCGGATCATCTGGCGGTTGTTGAAATACATGCGAGGCCGGGGGCTCAACTACGGCCGGGCGGTGATCGTGGGAACCGGCCGCAACGCACGGCGGGTGGCGCGCACGATCCATGAAAACGGATGGACCGGCCTGGAAGCCGTGGGCTTTGTGGACGACTGCGGCAAAGTCGAGCCGCAACTGTTGCCGCGGCTGGGGCCCGTCGATGAGCTCGACAGGATCGTGGCCGAGCACGACGTCGACCACGTGTTCGTTGCCCTGCCTGCTTCCCGTTGTGCGGAGCTTCCGCGGGTGTACCAAGCGGTTTCCGACCTGTTGGTGGAAGTGCAGTTGGTGCCCGACATCCCCGACCTGGCCGGGATGCGGATGCGGCTTCTGGAGATCGACGGGGTGACGTTCCTCAGCCTCCGCCAGAACCCGCACCACGGCGTGGCCCGGGTGGCCAAGCGGACCATGGACGTGGTGCTGGCCGCGGCGGCGTTGGTGGTCGTCGGGCCGCTGATGGCCGCGCTGGCCCTGGCGGTGAAGCTCACCAGCCCGGGGCCCGTCCTCTACCGGCAGGCGCGGACCGGTCTGGGCGGACGCAGCTTCCACATGCTCAAGTTCCGCAGCATGCGGCCCGGCGCGGAGCGGCAGAGCGGCCCCGTTTGGGCCGCCCGCGACGACGCACGCTGCACTCGCCTGGGACGATTCATGCGCCGCTGGAGCCTGGACGAGCTTCCCCAGATCTTCAACGTGCTGGCCGGCGACATGAGCCTCGTGGGGCCCCGGCCGGAGCGCGGCGTGTTCGTCGAGCAGTTCCGCAGGCAGATTCCCGGCTACACCCAGCGCCATCAGGTGAAGGCGGGCATCACCGGCTGGGCCCAAGTCAACGGGTGGCGAGGCAACACGTCGCTGAGGCACCGCGTCCAGTGCGATCTCTATTACATCGCGAACTGGTCGCTCTGGCTCGACCTAAGAATCCTCATCATGACCCTCTGGTGCGGTCTGCGCCATCGGAACGCGTATTAGCAGCCAGCTTCGAGGCCGGCGTCTCCGCTCGATCCGCTTTCGGACGAAAACGGCCCAATCCCCTCGCGCCCGCACTTCCTCCGAGGCAAGAACCGGCTAGAATAGATGCCCGCCATGAATTCCTCGACGTTCCGCCTGGTTCTTCTGCTCTCGTGCTGCCACGGCCTGGTGCACGTGTACGAACTCTCGTTTGCCAGCGTCGAGCAACTGATCGCCAACGACTTCGGGGTAGACACGGCCACGACCGGCTGGCTGGGCTTCAGCCTGCGGCTACCCTTCGGGCTTTTCGCCCTGGCGGCCGGGTGGCTGGCCGACCGCTATGGCGCGAAGCGTCTCTTGCTGGTCTATCTGTTCGGCTCCAGTGCGGCCGCGCTTCTGGCCTGGTTCGCCCCGAGTCTTGGCATGCTGTTCTTGGTGATGTTCGCGCTGGGCACGTTTGCCGGCATCTATCATCCGGCCGGCGTGAGCCTGATCTCGCACCAGACGCAGCCCGAGAATCGGCCCCTGGCCCTGGGCTACCACGGGATCTTCGGCTCGATGGGCATTGCCGCCGGTCCGTTGCTGGCCGCCCTGGTGCTGGCCACCCAGGCCACCTGGCGGCAGTATTATCTGGTGTTGACCATCCCGGGCGTGCTCTTGGCGATCGTGCTCATGTTCCGGCTCCCCCACGAGCACGACGACGCCACGGACCGCGACCCACTCGCAGCTCCCAACCATGGCGAAGACCAGGCCCGCTGGGACTGCTACCTCATTCTCATGACGGCCGCCGTGCTCTCCGGGTTCATCTACGGGGCGGTGATGACCTTCATGCCTCGCTATCTCCCGGGGGCAAGCCCGACGCTGCAAACGATGCTGGAGAGGTTCCTTCAGGCGAGCGGCCTGAGCCACGGCTCGCTGCACCCGGTGAGCGTGGGGAACTTCCTGACGGGCCTGGTGCTCCTATTAGGGGTTTTCGGCCAGTACGGGTCGGGACGGGCGGCCCGGCCGAGCACGTTGGAGCCGATGATGGCGTTTGCCTTCTTTGCCGTCGCCCCTTGCCTGTTGTGGATGGGGCTTGCCACGGGGATCGCCCGTGTTTGGGCCGCGGCCCTTTTTGCCCCGCTCTTTTTCATGCACCAGCCGCTCTTCAACAGCATGGTGGCCAAGTACGTTCCCCGGCGGCGGCGGAGCCTGTCGTACGGGCTGAGCTTCACGGTCGGTTTCGGGATCGGCGGCGCGGGCTCGGCATTTGCCGGAAAAGTCGAGAGCGCCATGGGCGAGTACGGCGCGCTAGCCAACTACGGCACCCTGGCCGGAATGGCGCTGGTCGTCGGCCTGCTCTCGCTCGCGCTCTGGCGCCGGCACGCGTCGGGCGAACCCTTTTAGCAGCCCGGTCGCGATAAGATGACAATCGCCAATACAGCACGATCCAATGACGATTACCCTCGAGGAGGCCACCCATGAAACCCACGTGTTTCCACTTACTTTCGATCAAGATTCTATGTACGGCTCTGGCTTGCTCCGTTTTCCTGCCGGCCGACGCGGCTGCCGCGCCGTGGGACCCGGCCGCGGCCGACTACACAGGGCGAAAAGGGACGACGATCTACGTCTCCAAGCTGGGCGATGACTCCGACGGCACCAGTTGGGAAAAAGCGTTTCACACCATTCAAAAAGCCTTGCTCGCCGTCCCCGACGAAAAAGGAGGGCATCGCGTCGTTGTCCGTCCCGATACCTACTCGGAGGCGAATCTCTATCCGGCCGCGAAAGGGGCCGAAGGAGCCTACAACCTGCTCGTGGGCGACTCGGACGGCAGCCTCGGCTCGGGCGCCAAGGGCTGGGTGGTGATCGACTCGGGTGACGCCCAACAGGGCTTCAAGAGCTATGACTGGTGGGGAACCATCCGCTCCTTCAAGAAGGGTTGGTCGCCTGAGCACACCGCCGAGTCGTTCTCGGCGATCGGCTGGGACCGCTGGGCCCTGCGACATCTCTACGCCACCGGCGGCGACGGCGGCCTGTTCTGGGATCTCGTGGACGAGAGCGGCTCGGGCTTCACCGTCGTCGTGGAGGACTGCGTGAGCATCGGCCGGGCGTTCGGGGCCGGATTCGGCTACCCGATCGTGCGCAAGGGAGAGCCGATCGTGTTCCGCCGCTCGTATTTGATGTGCCTCGACCGCTGGGGCGACGCAGGCGCCGCCGGCATCGGGGGGGCCGACGAGGCGATGCCCGACTGCCCGCACGCCGTTTTCGAGGACTGCACCCTGGTGGGCCCCGACAACGCCGTGCAGGTGCTCTACCCCAGTCGCTACCTGCGCGTGAAGTTCAAGGACTGCCGGCTGATCGTGCTCAACTTCTCGCAGCCGCGCGGCACGCCCTCGTCCGGAATCCTCTGCTGCGAAGTCGCCGACCCCAAGCAGGTCCACTTCGACTTCGAGGATTCGACCCTCATGGGCTACACGGTTTTCGGCACCGGCGAAAGCGAGGGGCAGATGTCCTATACGACGAAGGGCAAGGTCGGGGCTTACGTCCAGTTCCAGCAGCCGGTGCCCGAGGGGTTCGAGCGTCTCGGCCTCTGGCCCGTCGAGGCGTTCGACGCCGTCGGACCGCCCCGGCCCGGTCCGCAGGAAGATGCCCCCGGGACGAGCCCTTGATGAGAATTGGGAGAACCCCGAACCCTTCTTGCCGCGGCTCGGCCGCGATAGGATGCCTGTGCTACGATCTCGACAAAGAAGGCATGCGGAAAAATGAACGTAGACCTCTCCGACAAAGTGGCCCTGGTCACCGGTGCTGCCCGGGGGATCGGCAAGGCGATTGCCGACACGCTCGCCGAAAACGGGGCCTGCGTGATCTATACGGACATTGACTTTGCCACCGCCCGCGAGTCTGCCTCGCAACGGCCGGGGGCCCGGGCGATGGAGATGGACGTTACGGAGGAAGCCCAGGTGCGGGCCGTGACCGACGCGATCGCTGGCGAGCACGGGCGCATCGACGTTCTGGTCAACAACGCGGGCGTCAACACGCTTGCACACCGCGTGCCCATCGATCAGTTCCCCCGGGAAGAGTGGGACCGCCTGCTGGGGGTCGACCTGACCGGGCTGTACCTGGTGAGCAAAGCGGTGGCGGGCGTGATGCGCTCGCAGGGCTCGGGGCGGATTGTGAACATTGCTTCGGTCGTCGGCCTGGTGCCGTTGAGGTTACAGTGTGCGTTCGTGGCCGCCAAGGCGGGCGTGATCAACCTCACCAAGTCGATGGCCATCGAGCTGGGCTCGGCGGGGATCACCGTCAACGCGATCGCGCCGGGATCGATCCTCACCGAAGGCACCGAGAAGCTCTTTTACGGGGAAGACGGGAAGTTCAAGGAATCAGTCCAACAATTGCTGGCCCACATCCCGCTCGGCCGCCCCGGAACGCCCGAGGAGGTGGCCCATGCGGTGCTCTTCCTCGCGGCGCCGGAGTCGAGCTACGTCAACGGCGCCGTGCTGACGGTCGACGGGGGCTGGACCGCCGGCTACGCCCGGGAGTTTTGAGTGGCACAAGGAGACCCTATGGCGAAGATCACCACCTTCAAGGGATACGAGGGCGACGAGCCGCCGAAGGTTCCCAAGCCCGATGAGCCGGTGGACCCGAGGATCGTGACGGTCCAGGACGGCGTGCCGGTCGTCTATCCCGGATGCCACGGAGTGGGCGTTCGGGTGGTCCATCCAGCGAATCCCAAGGCGCCGGCCAAAAACCTGGGCCTGGTGATGTTCTACGTGCCGCCGCACGTCGTTTTGGAGCCGGGCTCGCACGAGACCGAAGAGACCTACGTCATCCTCGAAGGGCACGGCCTGATGACCTTCGCCAATTCCCGCCGCGAAGTGAAGAAGGGGGATTTCGTTTACTTGCCCCCGTGGTGCGAGCACGGCATCGAGAACACGGGAACCGAGCCGCTCGTGGTGCTGATCGCCACTTCGCCGCCCAATCCGTAGGAGACTCCCGTGGAAACCCTTTCCATCGAAAAGCTCGCGGACCACCAGGTGCCTCGCGGGTCCATTACGCTCTGGTGGCTCGGGCAGACCGGGTTTATTGTCAAGAGCCCGGGCGGGAAGCTCGTTGCGATCGACCCGTACCTGACCAACTCCTGCAAGGCGATCGGCGAGGAGCTCGGCTTCAACTTGGACCGAATGGTGCCCCCGCCCCTGGAGCCCGCGGAGATAGTGGGCGTCGACCTCTATGCGATCACCCACAGCCACGGGGATCACTTGGATCCCGAAACGCTGGCCGGCTACCGCGGCGCCGGAGGAGCCGGGCCGTATTTGGCCCCGGCGGAGACCGTGGAGAAGCTCCGCCAGTTGGGTGTGCCGGCGGAGGAAATCACCATGACCTGGCCCAACAAGGTCCATACGCTGGGCGACGTCTCCCTGCGGGCAACCCTGGCGATTCCGTTCGCAGGGGACGACCTTACGCACGTCGGCTACCTCGTCGGGGTCGACGGCGGGCCTTCGGTCTACGTGACCGGCGACACGGGCTATCACGAGGTGCTGGCGGCCACCGTCGGCCCGCACAAGCCCGACGTCCTGGCGGCGGTGATCAACGGGGCGTTTCGCAACCTGAGCCCGGCCGAGGCCGCGCGGCTTGCCCGGGAACTCGACGTCCGCGTGGCGATCCCCTGTCACTACGATCTCTTCCCCGACAATTGTCTCCCGCCCCAATTGTTCCACACCAATCTGAAGATCGAAGGGATAGGGGACCGATATCACCGGCTCGAGCACGGAGTGCCGTTCACGTACACGTTGGGGACCAGTCCGCCCCTGGATTCGCGATAGTCCCGTCGCCGTGCTCAAGGAACGTAGAAGACGTAGACGAGAATGACGGCCACGGTACCGATCGCGGCCGCCAGCAATCCGGTGGCGCGCCGGCGCCGGAAGCAGACCAACAGGGCCAGCCCGGTGAGGGCCGAGATCGTCATGACGACGGCGGAGACGTCGATCACCCACGACCAGGCGGCCCCCGAGTCCCTGCCTTTGTGAAGATCGTTGATCACGGCCACCGCTCCCTGGCGGATTTCCCTCAGGTCGTACTTGCCGGTGGCCCGATCGATGAAGGCGTCGGCCGAGTAGCCCGGTCCCTTGAAGACGACGATGCACTGGTACTCATCGGCCGAGAACTCGGCGACGGCGCCCTGCAGGGCATGCCGGCTCCGGAGCGTCTCCACCACGGCGAGCCGGTCGATCGGGCCTGCTTGGTCGACCGGTATGGCGTCGTCGACGGGGTCTTCCACGCCCGCGGGCTTCCCGGCCGGCTCGGGGTTCAGAAGCGCCGGGTCGATCGTTCCCCCGGTTTCGTCGATGGTTTCTTTGCCCGCAAAGAACCAGTCGGGATGGTTCAGCGTGACCCCGGTGACGGCAAAGAACACCAAGGCGAAGAAACCGAGCATCGACAAATAGACGTGGAGCCAGCGCGTCACGGCCACCAGCGGGCGAAGCCACGTCCCGTTCCTACTCGTTTCACTGCTCTCTTCAGACACGGCAATCCTCGATCCGGCACGCCAGCGGTCCGTCAGCTCAGTTTTGACGGGTGCCACGGGCATCTTGCCCGTGCTTTCACGGCAGCACTGGCGAGACGCCAGTGGCACCCGACCCGTCATTTCGGCCTTGACGGACCATTAGGTGCTCGGCGCCTTTTTCTTTTCGCACTTCACCGACGCCCGCCTGATCTCGTAGTTTCCCCGCATGTCCAGAGCGAAGGGTCCCTTGCCGATTTCCACGGGCTGGCGGATGAGCCCGTAACCGCCGTGCTCGCGGACGGCTTCAATACAGACGCTGTACTTCCCGGCGGGTGCGAATTTCCCGCCGTTGGCGCGGCCGTCCCATAGAAGACTGTACCTTCCCGGCGGCCTCGTCGCCCTGGAGACGGCCTGAACGAACTTCCCGTCGCGGCCGTGATGGGAACTCCATCGCCGCAGGTCCCACAACCACTGGAGGTCGCCCACCCAGAGACACAACGTCCTCACCGCCTTTCCTTCCGCGTCCTCGATCCACACGGCGACGTAGGGACGGTTATAGCGGAACCTTTGCGTGCGGGAGAACTGCAACTCGACGACGAACTGAGAATCGTTCCCCCACGCCGGCTCCTCTGACCCTTCCTCGGGCGCCTCCTCCGGGGCAGCGAACCCTGTCAGGAGAGCCGGGTGTTGGACGGGATCCGAGTACCGCTCCCATCCGGAACTCCTCAGCGTATTACCGTCTTGAGTGACGATCAGGCATTCGGTGCTCTTTAGGCGGTCGACCAGGCGAATCCCCTCCTCGGGCGCGAGCACGTTGAGAATCGTGGCCAAGACGTCGGCCTGGGCGGCTTCCGGGGCAATCACCGTTGCGCTGGTGACCTCGTCGACGGGGCGGCCGCTCCGAGGGTCGATGATATGGGAATAGTGGACGCCGTCGATCTCGAAGCCTCTCGCGTAGTTTCCGCTCGTGGCCACGGCCGCGTCGCGGAGCATGATTCGGCAGAGGGGAGGCGCGTTGTCGGCCGGCGACGAAGGGTCGGCGATGCCGATCGACCTGGCCGCCTTGCCCCACACGCGCAGGTCGCCGCCGATATCCAACAGAAGGCCCGAAATCTCGGCCGATTCGGCCATCGCGGCGCGGCACGCGCGATCGATGATGTAGCCCTTGGCGATGGCGTTGAGGGTCAGCGGCACGCCGCCGCGGCGCGTGACCGTGCCGGCCGAGGCGTCGATCTCCCAGGCTTGCGCCCGCACCAGGCGAACCGCCTCGGCCAACTCGCTCTCGGAGGGAAGCCGGTCTTGCCGGGCGCTCGTGACCCAAAGCCGACCGAGAAGCTCCGCCGCCGGGTTGAAGGCGCCCCCGGAGACCGCTTTCCAATGGTCGCACGCGCTGAGCACTTCGATCAGCTCGCGAGAGACCTTGCGGGTCGCCTCCGGACCGTTGAGAAACGCACTGAACTCGCTCGTCTCGGAGTAGCTGCTGAGGATGCCGGAGAGCCTGTCGATCTCGCCAAGCACCGTAGCCTCGGCCTTGCGATCGGTAAAGAGCGAGGGCGAGTCGACGTGAAGCTTTAGCGACGTTCCCAGGACGTTCTCGTGATGGAACGTGTGGGCCTCGCTTTCCGCCGAAATAACAGGAAGGATGCCCACGGCCAGTCCAACGCTCAAAAGCCACAATCGTCCGAGGGCGGGAGCACGGTGGAAACGAAGCTGCATGATCTCAGTCCTTGCATAGGGGAAAACGGTGGTTGGGCGGGATCAAGGCCCACGCTCTTTTCGCTCGGAAGAACGTGGCCAGGGGCCACCGCCAAAAAGCCGTTGACGACGCGCGCCCGGCACGTAGACGTCCGGCCATGCGACTCTAAACGGCGTTGGATCCACGATAGTGGAACCGGCCGGAAAATCCAGCCTTTTCATGCCGCCAGAGTCAAAGAAAGCGGACTTTTCGCCTCCGGAGGGGGGAATTAGCCCAGGTTTACCCCGCCACGGAGGGCGAGGGGGCTGCTTGACCGGGCAAAGCGCCGCCCGGAAAATGGGGCCTGCGCTGGGGAGAAGCCGATCGGTGAATCGGCTGGGGCACGTTTACGGAAGCGGTGGCCGTTGTGCCGGGGAGTGCCTGATATGATGAACAGACCGTGCCTCGCCCTTCTTGTCGTTCTGGCGTGCCGCAGCGCCGCCGCCGATCCGCAACCCGGACTCGTGGCCCACTGGAATTTCAACGACGGAAACGGGCCCGTGCTCCGCGACTCCAGCGGCAACGACAATCACGGGAGGATCTCGGGCGCGACATGGGTCAAGAGCGGCTCGGGCTACGCACTTCAGTTCGACGGCCTGGATGACTACGTCGACTGCGGCAACGACGCCAGCCTCGATCTGCGCGGCCCCATGACCCTGGCGGCCTGGGTCCGTCCCGCGACCGCCAGCGCCCAAGAGCCGGGCATCGTGGGCAAGTATTTTGAGAGCTACGCGCTGACCCTCTATCGCGGTGGATGCTGGTGGTACATCTCCGGCGGCGGCAACAACGCCTCGGCCCCGCTATTGAAGACCGGGCGGTGGCATCACGTCGTGGGGACGTTCGACGGGGAGACCCTGAGGCTCTACGTTAACGGCCAGCGGCGAGCGGAAAAGAAGTCGAAGGCCACGAGCGTCAATCCGGGCAAGAACTTCCTCATGGGGCGGATCGTGCCCGACGCCACGGCCCCGGGGGCGGCCAGCCAAGCCCGAGGCCACTTCGAGGGCCTGCTGGACGAAATAAAAGTCTACCAGCGAGCCCTTTCACTCCAGGAAGTCATCCTCGAATACAACCGGGAAGCCGAGGAGAAAGGCTTTGTGCCGCTTGACACCTCCTGGTTCGGCCGCTGCCGCCTGGAACACTATCACTACGCTGAAAAAGAGGAGCTGGTCGTCGAGGTCGACACCCTGGGCCTCCAGCCGATTGCTGAGGGGGCGGAGCTTCTGGTCGAGCTGATTCGCTCCGGCGGCGGAGAGCCGATCGCGGGGCAACGGGTCAAGCCGAACCCCGATCAGCCGAAACTGGAGGTCACTTTTTCACTCACCGGGCTCGCGGCCGATAAGTACGAGGTCCGCGCAGTTCTGGACCGCGCCGGGGCGGAAGAGACCGAGGCCAGGACGGCGCTGGTACACCCCCCGCCACGTGGCAGGCTTCCCGCCCCGGACCAGAAGGTCGTGCCTGCCCTGCCGCCACCGAAGCCGCCGGCTGAATATGAGCTTTCCCTGGCCGCGGGCGGCGGGTTCTCCGTGCGCATCAAGGGGGAGCAGTACCCGGTTGAGTCGAGCTACTCGTTCCCCCACGGCGGGAAGAACCGACTGACCGTCGAGAATGCTCCCGACGGCCAGGGCGAGCCGGCGTGGCAGGTCCACTCCCGCAAGCTGGACGACAAGAGCTACCAGGTCACCGCCGGCGGAGCGCACTACGCGATCGACCGCCGGATCACGCTCCTGGCGAGCCACGTATCGGTGCAGGACACCATCACCAACAACAGCCCCGACGTGGTGGGCATCGTTCTGAGCAACCACGTCGACACCCACGGCAAGCCGGTCTCCTCCGTCGAGAAGCCCGGGAACTTCACGTTCTTCCTTTCCGCGACCGATCACGGCCTGGGCGTGGTGGGGCTGGACGACGTCTATCAGCTTCAGCAGGAGACCTCGTACACGGGTGGGGTCGCCGCGATGACGACCGACAAGTTCGGCCTGGACCGCGGGGCGTCGTACACGGTCGAGTGGGCCGTCTATCCGACCTCCTCGGGCGATTATTTCGAGTTCATCAACACGCTCCGCAAGGTCGAGGGGCTCAACCGCACCGTCGAGGGCGCGTTCGGCCTGGTCGGCGACGGGGAAGCGTTGATCACCGCCGAAGACCGCCGTGTGCCGCCCAGCCCGAAGGAAATCGAGGCCGAGGGCGTGAAATACGTCAGCTTCTTCTATCTCATCGCGCCGGCCGACGACCCCGGCATGTCGCTCGAAGGGATCGAGTTCACCGAGTATCCCAAGGAGAGCGCGCTGCTGAAGAAGACCATTGCCGAAACCCACAGGCTGAACCCGGGCGTTAAGGTGATGTTTCACATCGCCCACGGGCTTTATGCCACGAACCGGCCCGAGAGCCTCTTCCCCGACTCGCGCGTGATCGACGCCCGGGGGAACCAGGTGATGTACGGTTCTGACTCGGCCTCGTACTACTGCACCTATTTTTCCAGGGAGCGGTTCGACGAGGGCCATCGCTGGTGGATTTTCTACCCCACCCTGGAAAACTCGTTCGGAAAGGCGATGCTCAAGGCGATCGACTACATGCTCGAAGAGATCGGCGCCTCGGGCATGTACGCCGACGGGTTCGTCAGCGGCTACGGCAGGGGCTACACGTACGACACCTGGGACGGCCACAGCGTTGAGATCGATCCGGAGACCCAGACGGTGAAGCGAAAGATGGCAAACGTCACCCTCATGGCCCTCCCCGTCTTGAAGGCCGTGGCCCGAAAGGT
>JBDRTC010001145.1:0-2824 GCA_043824335.1 Planctomycetota bacterium
GCTGGATCACGGCCGCCGCGTTGTTCGCGTGGTCGAAACGGACGTTGTAGTCGTACTGGGAGTCGAGATTCACCTGTTCGACAAAGGGAAGGATCAGCGCCTGCCAGGTGTGAAGCTTGTGGTTGGCCTGGGTGCTGCCGCTGGTTCCCAGCACGCCCGGGGGAAAGCTTTGGTGCGTCGACTGGTAGTTGTGGAGCGCCAGCCCGATCTGCTTGAGGTTGTTCTTGCAGTGCGCCCGGCGGGCCGCCTCGCGGGCCGCCTGAACCGCGGGCAGAAGCAGCGCGATGAGGATGCCGATGATCGCAATCACGACCAAGAGTTCTACGAGCGTGAATCCGGAAGGGTCAGCAGTCCGTTGAAAAAGCCGTCTCTCAGCGATTTGGGTGCCACTGCTGGCTTGCCCAGCAGTGATTTTCCGGAAGATTTCAGCGGCACTGCTGGGCAAGCCAGCAGTGGCACCCTCTTTCAACGGGCTGTCAGGCAAGCTGTCTCCGCTCTGTTTCACGGCAGTTTCAGGGCCTTCAGAGGTTGGTGATTCCCGTTGAGCATCCCTTCCACCAGCAGCACGTCTTCCCCACGGCGCCGATTGGGGCGGAGCTTTTTCCCGACGTCGACGTGCCCTTCCGTCACCTGCTCACCGCCGGCGTGGAAGCGGGTGGTCACACCCCGCTCTTTGAGAAAACCGACGGACCGGACGCCGCTTACGTCGTCCGGCCACTGGCCCAACTGAACGATGCGGCCGTCGTCGCCGGTGGCGGCCAGCCCGACCGCGGCCAAGGCCCCGATCACACCGTCGCACGTGCCGCCGAGGCCCTCCAGGAGAATCTCATGGCGGCGCGCGATCTCGTAAGCCTCTTCCTTTGAGACGAACTCACACTTCGAGCGACGACCGAATTGGACGACCGCCGCCGGAACGGTCGACGTGATCGAGAGCCCCGGGTCGCTCCCCTCGACGTACCAGGAAAGCATGTGCTCCTTGAGCTGCGCGGCCAGATCGGCGATCACCGGGTTCGGGAGGGGGACAGTCCCATTTTCCCTGCGGGAAAATCGGGACAGTCCCCGAGTTACAGCCAGATCGGCGAGCACGGCCGGTCCGAGCGGCTCCAGCGTGATCGACGCCGAGCCGTTCTTCGTGGTGCAGGGGACGCGGGGGTCTTCCAGGAGCTGGTGCCGGACGATTCTCAGGCAGCGGAAATCGCCGGCCAGAGCCGCAACAAGCGACCGCGCCAACTGGTTGGTTCCCCGCGAGCCGACCACGTCGGTATCGTCGATGCCGATGTAGATCACCCCGAAGGCTCCTCGGATCGGCCGCGGGGCCGGGTCGCTTGGAACCAGATTACACCACTCACGAGCCCTGCCACCAGCCCGCAAACCAGGTAGCTGAAGCTGGCGTGCAGCATCCACTCCGAGAAGGGGCGTGCGCCGAGATGTTCCAGGCCCAGGAGCTTCGCTCCGCCGCGCATCACAAAGGCCACCAGATTGGCGGCCAGCCCGGCCATGGCGAACCCGGCGTACAGGCGCCACCCGGCCCGGGCGTGCCGCAGCGACAAGTCCAAGAGCGGCCCGGTGAGGGTCAGGCTGGCGAGTGCTCCCACGCTGAAGCCGCCGAGGGGCAGCAGTGCCCGCATTCCCAGCCCGGTCACTAGGGCGGAAGCGCCCATCACGGTTCCCGCTCCCCGGCGGGGCACAACGGCCAACCCCAACACCATGGGAAAGATCACCCGAAGAATCGCATGCCCCGGAATCCGCAGCCGAAAATCCAGGTATCCCGAGGCCACGGCTGCCAGGAACCCGCAACCGGCAAGAAACGCGAGTTCCAGGGCTCTCGTCCGCTCCCCGGGCGAGGTGAGCCAGCGAACCCGCGAACCTTCCCAGAGACCTTCGTGGAGCGTTAAGGAGGTGGTGCGCATTGTAGTCGAGCCCTTTACGATGTCCGAGGGTCACAATATACCACAATACAAATAGCACGCAAGTGCCGTTTGGTGTCGATTATTGCCGGCCGCGGCCGGAGGTGCAATCCCCACGCGGGGGTTGTCCGGCTAACCCCGCCGATGCCTGGCGAGCGTGGAACGCACGCGCCGCTGGAACTCCTCGCGGACCAGGTCCAAGGTCTGGTCGCGCAAGGCGTCGAAATCCCGGACCAAGTCAGCCCCCAGTTCGGTGAGGTCGCTTCGCCGCGCGTCCTTGCCTCCCACGCGCGAGTCGACCAGCGGGGCCCCCAGGGCTTGCTCGGTCTCCTTGATCTTTGCCCACACGTGGCGATAACTCTTGCCGAGTTCGATCGCCGCGGCCTTGATCGACCCGGTCTCGGCGACGGCCTTGAGGATGTCGCTGATCCCTCGCCCGAACACGTATTGGCCGTCGACCTCGAGCCAGACCTTGGCACGAGGCGTAACCCGGCCGCGGAGGCGCTGTTTCTTACCGGCTCTCGGCATGAGAAACGTTCCCGACGCGCTGGGTGCCTCGTGACGCCTGTACTTGTGAGTTGGGTGGCACTGGCGTCTCGCCAATGGCACTAAGTTTTATCGCGACCACCGACGTAGCACTTTGTCCGGGAATACTTTATGTCCCGGAGGGACAACCGGATAATAGCCCAGCGATTCATCGCTGGGTTGACGTAACGCGCGACCAGCCGCTGCGTCCCGTAGGGACGATTGAATCGTCGCGTTCTCCCTTCAAGCGTCCCTACGGGACGCACAAAACACCCACGTAATGCCCGGCTTCCCAGCGATGAATCGCTGGGCTACTGCCAGGCGTCCCTCCGGGACGTAAGTGCTGGTCTGGTTCCAGATTGTGTTCGCGCGAGCGTTCCTTGATACCATTG
>JBDRTC010001146.1:0-6200 GCA_043824335.1 Planctomycetota bacterium
GACGACACGGTCCGGCTGGCGCGGCGGCACGAGCCGCGGCCTGACGGGGAAGGCATGCCAGACGTTGTGCTCGCCCTCGTAGATCAATTCCCGGTTGCCGTGGACGTCCATCAGGTACAAGCGGAACTTGCCCCCCTGGCCTCGGGCGGAAACCAGGAAATCTTCTTCGGAGAGCGGGTAGGCCGTCTTGTAGCCGGTGAAGTTGCCCGCCGAGTGGTAGTCGGCCGCTTCGATTGGGTCGACCGGCGGCGCCGTGACCTCCGGCCAAGGCCGATCGGCGGTGACCTTGGTCAGGCCTTGAGGGAAGTCGCGCCCCTGGTCCGGGTCGATGATGCCGATCGAGCCCGACCACCAGTCGTGATGCCCCACGCCGGAGAACATTACCCGGCGGCTATTGGGGATCGGCCGGGGCTCGGAAAGATGATCCGGCCAGACCGACTGGTTGCCCCAAAAATGTGCCGTGCCGGTGCCGTCCTGGTTGGTCGTCCAGAGCTTCTGCAAGCGCCAGAGCGGCTTGTCCGAGTATTCCCACCGCGAGTAGATCACCCGGCCGTCGTTGAGCAGCGACGGCACGAAATCCGGCTCACCGTTGTAGCTGACCAGGTAGACGTTGCTCCCGTCGGCGTCGCAACGGGCGAGGATATAGCTGTAGATGAACGGCCCGCAACGGACGTGCGAGTTGCCGCGGGTGGTGGTGAAAACGATGTGGCCGTCGGGCAGGTAGATGGGGTCGATGTCGTCGTAGTCGCTGTCGGTAAGCTTCCGGAGGTCCGTGCCGTCGAGGTTTATCTCATACAGGTGAAAGCTCTTCTCGTCGTGGGCCTTGTAGCAGAACAGCACCCGCGTGGCGTCGAAGGAAAGGTCGGGCTGCCAGAAGCTGCCGGGCTTGTCCTTGGGGGCCAGCAGCCGGATCTGGCCGCCGGGGTGGAGGCCGTCCAGGACCAACAGCCGCCCTCCAGGCGTGGCGGTGATCCCCATGCGGTGAATTGACTCGTGCGTGTCGTTGACCCGACCTCGCGGATAGGGCTGGTCGATGAACAACAGCTTCGAGAAATCGACGACGGGGTTTTGGAGCATGATGCGGCGCTTGACCGTTCGCACCGCGAGGTAGAGTTCTCCTTCCGGGCCCCCGCGAGCCAAGGCCGGATACAGCAATTCGCTCAGGCCTTGGATGTCCCCCCACGGCCCCCCGCCGTACGGAGCGACCACCGCCGCAGCTTCCCAGGAAGCGTCGTCGAATTCCGGCTCCTGCCACTGCGGGCGCTCGTCCTTGGCCGCCCGCCAGGAACCGCTGGACAGGACCGCCTCCTGCTTTCCGTCGGAGAGGGTCAACGGGAGATAGGCGATGAGTCCGGCGGGGCCGGCGTTGTTCATAGCCCGCACGGCCAGCACATTCCTGCCGGGTTTCACGTGCTTCTCGACGGCGAAGTCCGCTGCCTCCCGCCAAGTGTCATGGGTTCCAATCGAGGCGCCGTTGAGAAAGACCTCGCAGGCGTCGTCGGCGGCGATGCGCAACTCGGCCCCGCGGATTTCGCCTGGCGGCATCTCGAACGTGCACCGGAAGAACCGCGCCTCGGCCGGCGCATCTTCCGCCGGTTGACCTTCGGGGAACCAGATCCACGTCGGCAAGCCCTCCGTAGCCCCGGCGGACCGTGCCGGGGCATTTCTCTCCTGCAACTCCTCCAGGCGTTTCTCCAGGGCGTCCAGTTCGGCCAGATCGTTTTTCAGATTTGGCGTCTTGGGGTTTGTGGCCAGCCGGGCGGCCAACTGCCGCGTCCAGCCGATCTCCTCGGCCGCCCGCTGGGCAAGCGGCTTCCGCTCGGCCTGGAACAGCCAGTCCCCTTGAAGCGTCGCCTCCGCCTCTTGCGGCTCAAGTGTGCGGGTTTCCGGAGTGGTCGGGTTCTCGACCCTGTAAGGCAGGTAGATCCCTTGTTGGGCCAAGATGTCGTCGCGGAAGCGCTCCACAAGTTCCGGGGAGATCTCGACCACCGGTTTCCACTGCGCAAACGGGACCCCCGAGGCAGCCTGAAGCTGCGCGAGCGAGTTCCAACTGCCCGAGTACCCGGTGGCCGGGCGGCCCAGGCCCGCCATCGCCACATACATCTTGGTCGGCGGGTCGTAGAGCAGCAGGCCGGCCGTGCGGGCGTCGAGGAAGCTGAGGTCGTCACCTTGCGTATGGGCGGCCTCGATATTGGCGTAGGCCGATAGCCGGATATCCGCCAGCGGCTCGGCATGGCGGTTGGTCAGGAGGAACTCTACCGCCGCGACGTTGCCGGGCCCCATCGCCGCACAGATGCCGATCCGCACCTTCTCGTCGTCCGTTTCCATCACTCCCGCGCACTTGGCCTCACCGGCCGGACGCAGCGGCTCCACAATCCGCAGGTTCTCCGGCGTGCTGGCGTCGATGTGGGGCGTGCCGGCCCGGTGCTCCCCGGCCTTGTCCCGATAGTGAACATAATAGGTGAACTGGCTGATCTGCCCGCCGTGGGAACAGGCCAGCCCCTGGCGCCCTCCCGAGTCCCAGCGGAAGAAACCCGTTCCCTGAAGGGCGAAATCGGTGGCCTCATTCTTGATCCAGACCGGTTCCGGCAGGGTGGCACGGTTGGCTTGCCCAACCGTGTCTTCAGCACCGCTGGACAAGCCAGCAGTGGCACCCGTGGAAGTTGGCGGGGCCATGGGTTTGGCGAACTGCCCCCGGGCCGCGTCCAGTTGCTTGACCACTTCCTCCGTCGAATTGCCGAAGGCAAACAGGACCACCTCCCGGGCCGACTTGCCCGGCTCCAGCGTCCCCAACCGCCACGTCAGCACGCCGTCGGTGTTGCCGGCCGATTCCGGACCCGCCGCCCCACAAGGCGCCGCCAACAAAAGCACAAAGAGCGGGAAACTTCCACGGAGCATCGGTTCTCTACCTCCTCTTCCTTTTGGTCAGCTGCCGGTCTTTTCCAACACGACGCTATCGGCAACGAAGGCGGGCCCACTTGCTCTGGAAGCCCGGGCGGTCGAAAACCTCGGGATTGACCACGCCGTTGGGCCGCTTTCCGAGGGATAGATCGAGCATTCCCCGGCAGACGGCCCGACCGATATCGCGAAACAGCTCATCGGTCCAGCAGATCGAGTGCGGGGCCAAGAGTACGTTGTCGAGTTCACCCAAGGGGTGCGGCCCCGGATACGGCTCCTGGCAGAACGTGTCCACCGCCGCGCCGGCAATCTGGCCGTTCTTCAGCGCTTCGTACAGGGCGGCCTCGTCGACGATCCCGCCGCGCGCCGTGTTGATCAGAAAGGCGTCCGGCTTCATCCGGGCGAGTTGCGCGGCGCCGATCATCCCACGCGTCTCGTCGGTCAACGGGCAGTGGATGGAGACGAAGTCGGCCGAGGCCAGCAGCTCGTCCAGACCGACCTGGCGCGCGCCGACTTCGGCGGCGGCCTCAGGCGTCAGGTACGGATCATAAGCCAGCGGCGGGTTCATGCCGAAGCCCTCGAGCAGCCGGACCAACGCCTTGCCGATCCCACCCAGCCCGATCAGACCGAGGGTGCGGTCGCGGAACTCTCGGCCCATGAGCTGCGCCCGCAGATCCCAGCGGCCCTCGCGCACCAGGGCGTCCTTGGCGCGGAGGTGATGGGAGAGGGCGAGCATCCAGGCGAGCGTGGCTTCGGCGACCGAGCGATCCACGGCCCCGGCAGCGAGGAAGACCACGACGTCCGCCTCGGTGCAGGCCTCGACGTCCACGGCGTCGTAGCCCACCCCCAGCCGGCCGATGGCCAGCAGATCTCGGCCGCGGGACACGCTTTCCTTGGTCACCGCAGGCGTAAGCACCATCACGCCCTGGGCGTCGGCGACCTGGTCGGCCCCGATCGCCGGGCGATGCTCCCCAAACCTCGTCGGCCGGACATGCGGGTGCGCCGTGAACACGTCCAACCCCAGGTCCTTGAACTTCAGCGATCCGTCGGGCGCGTAACAATCGGCCGTCAGGGCCACGCGGAATGCGGCGGGGGCCTGAGTCTGGCTCATGGCTGGCTCCTCGGCGGGGGAGAGGGCGTGCCGGGCTGGACGCACTGCGAATCGTCCAGGACCACCCGCTCCGGCATGTCGCCGGCATAGACCCAGAACATGGCCATCGGCTCCTGCAATTCATTGACGAAATAATGGCGCCGCCCACACGGAACCAGCGCCGTGGCATTGCCGGAAAGCGCGTAGCGCAGGCCCTCCACCACGCAGGTCGCGCTCCCCTGGACGATCGTAATCGACTCATCGTAATCGTGCACGTGGCAGGGCAAGCGCGATTGGGGCGAAAAGAATCCCCAGCCTCCACAGATCCCCTTGCTGCCAAAGTCGGCGTTGAAGCAATCGTAAAACTTCGTTCCTGGGGCAAGCTCGTACTCCTTCGCCTCCGCCCGGCGGAAGAGACGTTCCGGTCCGCCATCGGATTGCGAGGCCGGAGCGCCGCGGAACGTGTTGGGGACTTCCGTCCGCACAAGCCGGTCGCAGGCCGACGCCACGTGACATTCGGCGGCTTCCGTAGAGGAAGGATTGGCCACCTGATGCGCATGCCGTGCCGGGACATAGAGGCTGTCGAGCGGCTCCAGCCGATAGCACCGGCCCTCGACCTCCACCTCCACGCAGCCGGAGAGCAGGGTGATCGCCTCGCCGGCCGGATTGGTATGATACGCAAGGGCGGCGCCCGGCACAAAGCCCACAACCGCCGTGAGCAGATTCCGCGCCCGGTTGTGGGCACCGACCAAGGGGCGCGCCGTCACGCCCGGCGCCAGCTCCACGCCGGCCACGGAGGCCGGATCGACGACCGCCTCCATCCGGTCGGGGACGGGTAAGGCCGGACCCTGGCCGGCGCAAGGTTCTGTCGGGGGCACGAAGCTCGGGCGGAGAACCGTGTTGCGTTGGACCTGCCCGAGCGACTCGCGAAGGCTGCGCAACATCAGGCCCCCGTCGGTGCCGATGCCCAGCACGCGGAACCCCGCTTCCCGGCGACGGATCAGGTCGTCGGCACTGCCCGCCACCACCCCACAGTACTTGCCACGGCGGCAGATGGCATCCTTGACCGCCAGCAGTTGCTCGGCCACGCCGGGCGGGTCCCACCGGCCGGCGTAGCCTGCGGTCGACGCATAGTCCGCCGGCCCGAGAAACAGAATCTCGACGCCGGGAACCTGACACAGCGCTTCGATGTTCTGCCCCGCTTGGACGGTCTCGATGAGTGGGACCACCAGCACATGGTCGTCGGCCTCGGCCACGTGGTCGGCGAAGCAAGCGCCCCAACCGGTCGCCCGCTCGGCCCCGATCCCTCGCATCCCGGAGGGCGGATAATGGGCATAGGCGACGGCTTGAGACAATTGTTCGGCCGATTCGATCCAGGGAACGACCACGCCGTCGGCGCCGATGTCCAAGGCCCGCTTGATTAGCCCGCCGTTGAGTTCCGCAACGCGGACCAGGACGACCGTATCGCTGCGCACGGCGGCGCGGACGTGTCCGAGGATGTCGCCCCAGTCGAGGTGTCCGTGCTCGGCGTCGATCACGATCCAATCGAGCCCCAAGGCCACGCCCATCTCCGCGATGCTCGGCGACTCCAGGGTGATCCACAACCCGTAAACCGGCTCGTCGGCCGCCAGTCGTCGCCGAAGTCTCCTGATTGCCGGGCTGTTCATGAGAGTGCCTGACGATGATGGATTACGGCTGGTTGGGAGAATGAATGGGAAGACCGCGGCTGACGGGCTTCACTCCGCTTCAAGCTTGAAGTCGAAGGTATTCTTGCCCGACTTTACTTCGGCCTTCAGCTCCGACTCGGCATTGTAGCGGGCCGGCACGGCCTCTTCCGTCTCTTCGATCATCGTATCCGGGGGGGCAGGCGGCACGGCGGGGCTCTTCTTCCCCGTCTTGCGGTCCCAGCGGATCTCGACCCGGCTGGTGCCCACGCCCGGTCCCTCGGCGGCCGAGATCGAGTAGCGTCCCCCCTTGATATCACCCCAGGCGGCGGCGCCGCCGCTCGGGACGAAGCTGATCGTGCCGTCCTCGACCGGCTGGCCGTCCAACGTCACCTCTCCGGTGACTCCCGCCCGGTTAGATCCATCGCAGCCGGCGATCACGACCAGCAACACCGCCAGCGGCGCCCAAGAAAGGTTTCTTCGAATCATGAACATCTCCCTCCTCTTTCGCAAAGGTCATAGGGGATAGAAACAAAGGATTGCTGCCA
>JBDRTC010001147.1:0-5964 GCA_043824335.1 Planctomycetota bacterium
ATATATTGTTTTTACTGATGCCGATTGTATTCTTTCCCAAAGTTATCTTAAAAATGTTTCAGCCTATTTCAACGATGAGGAAATTGCAGGAATAAGCGGACCGGAACGACCTCTGGCCCGGCAGGCTCTGGGCTTGACCCCAAAGGAGTTGAGGAGTGATTGTTGCTGCTTCGAGTAGGTGTTTTTGCGATTTGCCGTTGGATGCCGCCCTGGGACGGCTGGTGGAGTTGGAGTACACGAACGTCGAGATCGTGATCCACGAGTCGGGGGGGCATCTGAAGCCCTCGGACGTTCTCGCCGACCTGGATCGGGCCGTGCAGATCTGCCGCAAGACCCATCGGCTCAGCGCCGTTGCGTACAGTGTCGACGTTGAAGCGCCCAACGACGAGGAATACTACCGCCAATTCGCCGCCTGCTGTAAGCTGGCAAAGGCCACGAAAGTGGTCACCATCGCCATCCGGGCTGCTGAATTGGGGACCCCGTTCAACGCGGAAGTCGAGCGTCTGGCCGAGATGGTGCGGATCGCGGCGCTGGAAGGCGTCCGGATCGGGCTGTTGACCGAAGCGGGCCGAATGACCGAGGACCCGAGCACCGCCGTCGTGCTCTGCGACAACGTCACAGGGCTGAGCATCGCGCTCGACCCCAGCCACTTTGTCTTTGGGCCCCGGCGAGGGTCTTCGCCAAGAAGCTTCGAGCAACTCATGAAGTACGTTTGCCACGTGCGACTCCGCGACACCAGCAAGGACGAGCTTCAGGTCCGGGTCGGACAAGGCGAGGTCGAATACGGCCGGCTGGTCACGCAACTGAACAAGGTCCACTACCACCGGGCCCTGTGCGTCGACATCGCCCCCATGCCGGGCATCGATCAAAACGCCGAGATGCGAAAAATGCGGCTCCTGCTGGAAAGTCTCCTGTAGCGGTCGATGGCCAGGCCGCGGATCGACTCTTCCGCCCCCCCCATCATGGCGGATTCCGGCCCCGCTTCCGGGAAAGCGCACCGCGACCGGCAGCTTTCTTTCACGCTTCGGGCGGGGTACACTACCCCATGTGGTGCCCGAGCGGTCGCTTCCGGCGAACTCATCCCTCGGGCTGGAGGTGGAATCACCCTTGGCCTTGTGCGGGAGGTGGCGTGGCGATGAAACTCGAAGTTTCGGGCGTGTTTCTGATAGCAGTGCTGGCCTTGTCTCCCCCAACCGGCCGGGCGGAAGAAGCGAGCACCACGTCGAACAAGAAGGGCGTCTACTACTTCCAGCAGAAACGGAACTAGCGATCACCGGCCGGGGGAGGTCGGTCGTGATTCGCGAAAAGGCCGACGTACCGTCGGCCGCTAAACGCTCTGATTTCGCGGTCCTCCGCTCGTTCACAATCCGACGGCACGTTGGGTCCGCGTTCGGCAGTCGACGGCACGTCGGATCCATTGTTTAGCAGCCGACGGCACGTCGGCTTTGGCGGATTTTCATGTGCGGCATCACCGGCGCGGTTTGGACCGCCCCTGAAAAAGCGATCGACCACGACACGCTCCGGCGGATGGTCGAGGTGCTGCGCCATCGCGGCCCGGACGATGAGGGATTCTACGCAAGCGAATTCCAGGTGCGCCCCGGCTACGGCCTCGTGCCGGGCGTGGCCCTGGGGCATCGGCGGCTGTCGATCATCGACTTGGCCAGCGGCGCCCAGCCGATGTCGAACGAAGACGGCTCGGTGTGGGTCGTTTTCAACGGGGAAATCTACAACTACCGGGACCTTCGCCGAAGGCTCGAAGGGACCGGGCACCGTTTCCGCACCCAGAGCGACACGGAAACGATCGTCCATCTCTACGAGGACGAAGGGCCCGGGTTTCTCGCTCATCTGAACGGCATGTTTGCCCTGGCCATCTGGGACGCCAACCGGCAGCAATTGCTCCTGGCCCGGGATCGGCTGGGGCAAAAGCCGCTGGTTTACCGGCTGGAGCCCCAGCGGCTGTTGTTCGCCAGCGAGCTGAAGAGCCTGTTGGAAGTCGCCGACGTGCCCCGCCGGCTCGACCCGCAAGCGCTCGACGCCTACCTGACCTACCAGTACGTGCCGCACCCGCAGACGATCTTCGAGGGCACCGCCAAGCTGCCGCCGGGGCATTACGGCGTCTGGCGCGAGGGGCGGTTCGACGTAGAGCCCTACTGGCAGCCCGACTTCAACGCCGAGGAGGATCGGCCCGCCGGGGAGTATGCCGAGCAGTTGCGTGAGCTTTTGACCTCGGCCGTCGAGCTGCGGCTCCAGAGCGAGGTGCCGTTGGGGGCGTTTCTCTCCGGGGGAATCGATTCGACGATCATCGTGGGATTGATGCGCAAGCTTGCACGCGGCCCGGTGCGGACGTTCTCGATCGGCTTCCCCGTGAAGGAGTACGACGAGACCCGCTACGCCCGGCTGGCGGCGGAGCGGTTCGGCACTGACCACGAGGAGTTCGTCGTCGAGCCGAACGCGGTCGAGATTCTGCCCAAGCTGGTGTGGCACTACGACGAGCCGTTTGCCGACAGTTCGGCCATCCCCACCTGGTATGTTTCGGAGTTGACCCGCAAGCACGTCACCGTGGCGCTCAGCGGCGACGGAGGCGACGAGCTGTTTGCCGGCTACCCGCGTTACCGGGCCGTGTGGCTGGCCAGTTGGTTCGACCGGTTGCCGGCCGTGCTGCGGCGCGCCGTGGCCGGCCCGTATTGGCAGTGGCTTCCGGCGAGTCCCCGGCAAAAGTCGTTCCGCCGGCAGCTGAAGCGGCTTATGGAAGTGCTCGATCAGCCGCCGGGACCGCGATATCTCGGGTGGATCGCCATTTTCAACGAAGCCCGCCGGGCGGAGCTTTACGAGGACGGGTTTTTGGCGTCGCTTCCCGACGTCGATCCACGGGTGTTTCTCGACGCGGCCCGGGCGCGAAGCTGCGACCGCGACCCGGTCACCTCGATCAGCCTCACCGACCTTGTAACGTACCTTCCCTGCGACCTGATGACCAAGGTCGACATTGCCTCGATGGCCCACGGCCTGGAGTGCCGCCAGCCGTTCCTCGACTACCGCGTGGTGGAGTTGGCCGCCCGGATGCCGCTTGCGAGAAAGTTCTCCCGGGGTCGTGGAAAGCGCATCCTGCTGGAGACGTTTTCGGATCTTCTTCCCAAGCCGATCCGGCGTCGGCCGAAAATGGGGTTTGGGGTCCCGCTGGATCATTGGTTCCGCGGTCCGTTGGCCGATTTCGCCCGGGACGTGCTCTCCGACCGCCGCACGCTGGACCGCGGACTCTTTCGCCCGGAAGTGACCGCCCGGCTGCTGGACGACCACGTGTCGGGCAAGTTCGATCACGGCTACCGGCTATGGTCGCTTCTGATCCTGGAGCTTTGGCAGCGTCACTGGTTGGACGGGCGTTGAGCCCCCGCTTAGCGGGTCCGGAGCCTGCGGCAGGGAAACACAGGCAAGATGCTCAGACTGCCGGTTTTGGGAAGGTTTCCGCGCCGAGGCCACGTTGCAGCGGCGGTAAGGGCAACGGGCCGTTGGGAAGCCCTGTGGGCGGTCGCGGGCCGCCGGCGAGAATATACACATTTTGCGCGTCGGGCCTCGTCTACATCGGGTGGGGAAAGCCGGTTCGGGTAAGATATCCTCTTTAGTCAAATTCAAAGATGCGTTAGAATGAAACCCGACAGGAGTCAAGCGGCCGCGCGGGAATGCAAAACTAAAGAGGTCCGGGAAATGATGTCCGATGTGATCGCCGTGATTTTGGCAGGGGGCAAAGGATTGCGGCTGGAGCCGCTGACC
Source organism: Planctomycetota bacterium (assembly GCA_043824335.1). Taxonomy (GTDB): domain Bacteria; phylum Planctomycetota; class Planctomycetia; order Pirellulales; family Thermoguttaceae; genus JBDRTC01. Next base: position 3,766 of record JBDRTC010001147.1, read on the forward strand.
CGGGATCGGGCGAAACCGGCGGTTCCGTTCGGGGGCGCGTACCGCATCATCGACTTCACCCTGTCGAACTGTCTGAACAGCGGCGTACGGAAGATCCTTGTGCTGACGCAGTACAAGGGGATGAGCCTCGACCGGCACATCAACATGGGCTGGGGGCGATATTTCTGCCGGGAGCTGGGGGAATTCGTCGACGTGGTGCCCCCGCAGCAGCGGATCGACGCCAGTTGGTATCAGGGCACGTCCGACGCCGTCTACCAGAACATCTACACGATCGAGAAGGAGCAGCCCAAGCACGTCCTCATCCTGGCCGGCGATCACATCTACAAGATGAATTACGGGAGGATGCTCGATTTCCATCTGGCCAACCGTGCCAATTTGACGATCGGCGTGATGCGGGTCCGGCGCGACGAAGCCAGAAATCGGTTCGGGGTAATAGCGGCGGACACGGACAGTCGGGTGATGGGATTTGAGGAGAAGCCGGCAAACCCGAAGCCGATTTCCGGCGACGACGCTTTTTGCCTGGCCTCGATGGGGATCTACATCTTCTCGGCCCGGTTCCTCTTCGACGAACTCTGCCGCGACGCCACCCGGCTCCAGAGCCGCCACGACTTCGGCGGCGACTTGATCCCCTCGATCATCGACGCCAACCGCGTGTTCGCCTATCTGTTCGTGGACGACATCGACGAGAACCGCAAGCAGGTCGCCTACTGGCGCGACGTGGGCACGCTCGACGCCTACTACGAAGCGAACATGGACCTGGTTTCCGTCGACCCGCAGTTGAACATGTACGACGAAGCGTGGCCGATCCGCACCTACCAGCCCAACAGCCCGCCGCCGAAGTTCGTTTTTTCCGACGCCCACCGCTGCGGCCACGCCATGGACAGCATCGTCTGTCTCGGGTCGATCATCTCGGGAGGCGAGGTCCGGCAATCGATCGTCGGGCCCCAAGCGCGGATCAACAGCTTCGCCCAGGTCGACCGGTCGATCCTCTTTTCCGGGGTCGACGTCGGGCGCCGGGCCAAGGTCCGCCGCGCGATCATCGACAAGGGGGTTTCCATCCCGGCCGGAGTTCAGATCGGCTACGATCCCGAGCTCGACACGGCGCGCGGCTTCACGGTGACCGAGAGCGGAGTGACCGTGATCGCCCAGTCCTGTACCGGCGAGCATTTTCTGAAAGGCGAAGCAAGACGTCCCAAGATCGACGAGCCGCTGGAGGTCTAGCGACTTCGGCGGGACGAAGGATTCTTGAGGATTTGCTCGAGCGCCCGTTGGACGCGGCCGGCGTCGGTCTTTTCCAGGGGGATGATCCTGACGCGGCGGGCGGGGGTCTTGCCGGCGGCTTCGTCGAGCGTGGTGGCCAACTCGATGATCTCGTCCAACAACGGCGCGGCGGCCGTGACGACCAGCGAATTGGTCCCCTCGTCGACGGCGATCTGAGGGGTGACCAGCGGCGTTGGCGCGGACGTTCGCCCGTTGCGGGTCCGCGCCGGCGGACTCAACTGGGTTTTGAAGACCGCGCGAATGACTTCGGCGATTTGCTCGGCGTCGACGTTCTCGATGGGGAGCAGCTTCGGCTTTTGGGCGGCCAACGCCTCGGGCACCTCGTCGGAATCAAGGACCCGGAGCAGGCCCTCGACCGTTTCCCGGTCGATGCGGTTGCCCTGCACCAGGATCGTGTTGAGCCGCTCGTCCGGGACGATCACCACGGAACCGCCGCCTCTTCGCCAACTGAAGATGTTGGTGTCGAACAGGTCCTCGAGCTTTTCCGCCACCACGGCCGCGCTTGCGTGCTTCAACTCAAAGATACTGATGTTCCGGCCGATCGTGCCCGCCGACGGCAATATGGCGCGCAGTAGCTGCTCGAACTGATCGAGGGCCACCGGATCGTCGGACACGATCGTGACGGTCCCCTCCCCCAGCACCACATAGACCGGCGCGAGGGAGTCGGCGGCTGGTTCCTCGGAACGGTCCGATTCCGGTTCCTTCTTCTCCTCTTCAGAGGGCTGCTCGGCGGCAACCGGTTGCGGTTGGGTCTGGTCCGCCTCGGTGGGGCTCCCCAGCTCGATCTCGGCCAGCGCGTGCCAAGTCTCGTCCCAGGCCGACTCGCCCGAGGAGGACTCCGCGGGCTTTTTCGGGTCGGGTTCCTCCTGCTTCGGTTCCTCGGACGTAGCCGCCGGCTCGGGCTTGGGCTCGGCGGGC
>JBDRTC010001148.1:0-2385 GCA_043824335.1 Planctomycetota bacterium
GTCTGGCCATCATGGAACACAAACCCGCAATTCCCATCTTCTCCTAGAAATAACCCCACACCAGAACGCTCAACATTGCCAACCAAGAGTTGCGACCTTCCCCCTTCTGCGGAAATCATCCATCCTTCTAACGAAATGGGAGTCGATCCGTCGTACAAAACGGGAAGCCTGACCCAGCTTGACGTGCCGTCGAACTCAAGACCATATCCTGTGTCGTCCTGCTCGGCGGCGGAGCCCACAGTGGTTTCTGCCGGTTGCACTGGTCTCTGCTGTACAGCGGGCTCAGGAGGACGGGGCGTTGCTGCCACGTCCTTCCGCACCATCGGCCTCAACTCAACACGAATGGTCTCCTTGCCGCCCAACTCAATCGTGAACTCCTTGGTGAAGGTCTGGAACCCACCTTTGCGGACCCGTAGTGTGTGCTTCCCTTCAACCACCTCAATCTCCACGGGCTCCTTCTCACCGGGATTCTTCAACGTGACCTTGCCGTCGTCCAGCAAAATCTCGGCATCCGCCTCATTCACCGTGACAACCAACGTCCCCTCTGGCGTTCTCAACATGAGCACCACGCTGAGAAGGAGCACAAGGAAAAAAAACCCCGCAGCCACTGAGCCGTAGATGATCTGTTGCTTCTTATCTTTCTCGGGCCGCTTGCGAAAAAGGGTGTCCATGGGTGAGACAACGGGCAGATCCAGCGGCAGGGAATCGTCTGCGGGAGTTTCCTCCGTCTTGACGGCAGGGAACGTACCCACATGAGCGGAACTGAGCGGGATGTCGCCCAGATCGGTCGTCTCGGCACACTGTTCAGATGTTGGGGCGGCACACTTCTGCAACTCGGTGATTACTTCCGTCATCGACCCGTAGCGATCTTCGGGCCGCTTCGCCACCATTCTCTGGAAGACCGCATCGAGTTCTTTGGCCACGTCGGGCCGCTCGGCGCACAACGAAGGGATCAGAGCCTCACGGTGGGCCAGAAGCTTTGTGACTGTCGTGTCACCGGTATAGATCGACCGGCCCACCAGAAGGTAGAACAGCGTGCAGCCAAGACTATAGATGTCGGCCCTTTCGTCCACGGTCTTGGTATTCTCGGCCTGTTCGGGAGGCATGTAATCAATAGTGCCCATCGCCTGCCCGGTGCCGGTCAGCGTTTCCTCGGCGGTTGAGTCATACGGCCCAACCATCTTGCTTAGTCGAGCCAGCCCCATGTCGAGGACTTTTACAATCCCTTCCGAGTCGAGCACCAGATTCGATGGCTTAATATCTCGATGAATCACATTCTTGTTGTGCGCATATTCCAGCCCTCGGGCCGCTTGAGTGACATGATTGATGGCGGTGCTCACCGGCAAGCATCCGTGGCTTCTGACCAGAGAAGCAAGATTGCTTCCCTCGACGTACTCCATCACCAAATAGTGGACGCCATGGGACTCGCCTGCATCGTGGGCCGTGACAATGTTCGGGTGGGACAGGCGGGCAGCAACTTCGACTTCTCGATGAAACCGCTGAACGGCCCGTTCCGATTTGGTGGCTGCGGCGGGTAAGGTCTTCAGGGCCACGACACGCTTCATCACCTTGTGCTCGGCTTTGTACACCTGCCCCATGCCGCCCTCGCCAATCCGGTCAAGGACGAGGTAGTCCCCGAGGATGAGGCCCTTCGTTTTGCCTTGATAGATGGCTTGGGCCTGAAACTTGGTCAGTTTGTTCTGCCTGACAAGTTCCTTGGCGAGAGTGGCACCATCGTCAGGCTTCTTCTCGGGCGGCAGGCTGTTGATGAACGCCTCAATCTCACCGGCACTCATCAGGCCACTTGCGGCGAGCGATTTGACGAACTGACTCAGGACGACTTCCATGATGAGACCCCCCCATTGGTCAAGGCGGATTGTAGCCTGCTCCGTTGGGGGGAGTCAAGTCGGCTGAAGGTTCTCCTGCAACAGGGTGGACGTGAAGACGATTAGGAAGGCGAGTGCCTTCGTCTCCAGTTACGATGGCCGCATCGAAGAGGCACTTGTGGCGATCTCGACGGTTGTCTGGCTGTGGATACGGCAGTCTGCCAACAGAACGTCCGGTCAGTCGTGTGCGGCAATTCGTTCGACGCCTGGTCTTTCGGAGGTGAATGCCATTCCGGAATGGGGGTATCCAGTTGACTCCACCACCTACCACATGTTGTGGTTTGGGTTGCAGAGACTTTTGTAGGAAAGGCCCTCGCCCGGACAGTACCGGGCAAGGGCCGGGTCCGCTATCCCATTTGTAACTCTGGGGTGAGGTCTTTCCCGCGAGGGCGTGTGGGATGGAAGCCCGAGGCGAACCGCAGCACCGAACGCAAGTGAAGCCCCGTAAGGCCGGCCTGTCTGGGTGAGCGTGCTTGGCAACGCGATGCCCGATATCCAA
>JBDRTC010001149.1:0-3776 GCA_043824335.1 Planctomycetota bacterium
CCGGTCCGGCAACTGGACCCGTCGATCGACCGCGACCTGGAAACGATCTGCACGAAGTGTCTGGACAAGGAGCCCTCGCGGCGTTACGCGTCGGCGGAACGGTTGGCCGACGATCTCGCCCGTTACCTCCGCCGTGAACCGATCCTGGCCAGGCCGGTCGGCCCCGTCGAGCGAACGGTGCGTTGGTGCCGCCGCAACCCGGTCACGGCCGCGTTGATCGCCTCGACGTTCACCTTCCTGGTGGTGGCGTTGGTGGGCACGACGATCGGGATGGTCCAGGCATCCTTGGCCCGCGCGGACGCCGAAGCGGCAAAGGAACGCTCGGAAGAGAGCTTCCGCCAGGCCCGGGCCGCGGTGGACAACTTCTACACGCGAGTCAGCGAGGACACGCTCTTGAACCAGCCCGGCATGCAGGGTTTGCGTCGGGAGTTGCTGGCCGAAGCGCATAAGTACTACCAGGAGTTTCTCTCGCAGCGGGGCGACGACCCCACCATCCTCGATGAATTGGCCACCGCCCACTACCGTGAGGGTTGCATCGCCGAGGTTATCGACTCGCCTCAAAGTGCCATGGCTTCGTACCACCGGGCGCGCCGGATGCAAGAGCAGCTTGTCGCCCAGCGCGCTGGCGATCGGGAGTGCTTGCAGTCCCTGGGAAACACGCTGAATGCGATCGCCCGAGCACTCCATCGACAGGGCAAGCTCGACGAGGCCCGAGAATCGCACCGGGAGGCGATCAAGATCCGCACCCAACTTGCTCGGGAAGCCCCGCACCAGAGCGAGTTCCAGCGGACGCTTGCCAACAGCCACATGAACATCGGGCTGATCGCACGAGATCGCGGTGACCCCGACGAAGCACGCCGCGAACTCGAAGAAGCACAGAAGCTGCGGACAAAGGTCCTGCACCGGGACCCCGACGATCAGGACGTCTGCCGTGATCTGGCCAAGGGTTGCTACAACCTGGCAGTCCTCGACATGATGACGGGAAGCGGCCCCGCCGCCCGTAAAAACTTCGGCGAGGCCGTCCGACTCACCCAAAAGCTTCTCGACCGCGACCCCCAGGACCTGGGCAACCAGCACGTCCTGGCCCTCTGCTGCCGCTGCCAGGCCGACGTGATCCTGACGGACCCGGAGAGCACGGTCGCCGACCTGAATTCGGCGCTCGGGCTGTACGAGACGGCGTTTGAGCCCATGGAAAGACTTGCCCTGGCCAACCCCGACGTCGCCCAATACCAGGCGGAGCTGGCCAGCCTCCTGATGAATCGCGGTGTCCTCCAGCGCGCCTTGGGGCGCTCCGCGGAAGCTCGCGATTCGTTTGAGCGGGCCCAGGGCGCCCTGGTAGCCCTGCTCGAACGGCATCCCGGGGTCGCTCAACATCAGGAAACGCTGGGCGGCCTGCAAATGATGCTCGCCGACCTCTACCGCGAGGAGCAGGAGTCGTACGCTGCCCTGCAAGCCTTCAAAGGAGCGTATGACACCTTGAAGGATCTGGCGGAAGCACACCCCCGAGTGCCCAAGTACCGGCGCGACGTTGCCGTGACGGCTCGCCAAATCGCATTGCTCCAATCCGAGCTCGGTTATGCGGAGGCCGCCCGCAAGAACCTCATGGCCCTCAAGGAAAACCTCGGCCAGCTCGTCCGATCTTTTCCCGCGTTTGGCGACTTCCAGGTCCTCCTGGAGAAGACGGAGGCCGACCTGGCGGCCTTGGACGCCGCGGAATCCCGGGACGAGTAGCCTGGCCTGACTTCTTCGTCAGGCTGCTACGCCCGGTGGAACGGGAAGGCGATGACCTCGTCGAGGCACTTGGCCCCGGCGGCCAGCATCACCACGCGGTCGAATCCCAGGGCCACGCCCGTGGCGGCCGGCAAGCCCGCTTCCATCGCCGCCAGGAGCCGACTCTCTTCGGGGAGTGTACTCTTGCCGTCGGCCTCGCGCAGTGCGCTGTTCACCGCGTTTCGCCGGCGGAGTTCGTCCGGATCGAGAAGCTCATGATAGCCGTTGGCCAGCTCGATCCCCGATGCAAACAGCTCAAACCGCTCCGCCACGGGCGGATCTTCCGGTCGCAGGCGAGCCAGCGCCGCCTGCCCGGCCGGGTAGTCGTAAAGGATCACCGGCTGCCGGTGGCCCAGGTTCGGCGCGACGCGTTCGCTCAGCAGGAGGTCGAGCCATCCGTCGCGATCGTCCCTGGGCAAGCTGGCCGGCGCCGCAATGTGATGACGCTCGGCCGCCGATCTCAGCGGCCCGGTCTCGGAAGTGTGGGGATCGAGTCCCACGTGACGCTCGAACGCCGCCCGATAGCTGATCCCCTCGGCCGGCCCGCGCGAAAGAAGCGCTTCGCAAAGATCGCTGAGAAGCGCCATCCCCTCCGTCATCCCGTTGCCCGTGCGGTACCACTCGACGATGGTGAACTCCGGATTGTGCAGCCGGCCGCACTCCCCCTGTCGAAACGCCCGGGTCACCTGGTAAATCGCCCCAGCGCCGGCGGCCAGCAATCGTTTCATGGCGAACTCGGGCGAGGTCTGAAGCCAGAGCCGCCGGGGGGCGTTGGAGCCGGCCGGGTCCTCGGCGCCGGCCACGCAAAACGGGTCGAGATGCCGATCGACGACCGTATCGGCGGAGAGGATCGGCGTTTCGACTTCGAGGAACCCGTGCCGGCCAAAAAACTTGCGGACCCGCTCCAGCAGTTGTGCCCGAAGCCGCAAGCTCTCCCAGCTCGCCGTGGGACGGAAGTCATCGTGCTCGGTGGCTCGGGGCATCGATCGACGGGTCTTCGGTGGCTGCACGACACTGCCTGCTAAGCCGCAAGCGGCTTCCCTTGCTCACCCCTCGTCCCTCGCCCCTCTCTACTCTTTCACCCGCTCGATGTACGCGCCGGTGCGGGTGTCGACTCTGATCAGATCGCCGATTTCCACGAACGAGGGACAATCGAACTCGGCGCCGGTCCCCACCTTGCAGGGCTTGGTGACGTTGGTGGCCGTGTTCCCTTTGGCGCCCGGCTCGCAGTATTCCACCTTCAGCACAACGTGGTTGGGCGGGGTGACCCCGATCGGGTTGTTGTTGAACAAGAGCATGCTGCAGACCAAGCCCTCGGTGACGTATCTCCAGGCGTCGTCGAGCTGTTCCTTGCTCAACTCGTACTGCTCGTAGCTCTGGTTGTTCATGAAGACGAACGTGTCGGCCTGGCGGTAGAGGTATTGGGCCTCGATTTCCTCCACGTCGGCCCCTTCGATCGAGTCGCCGCTTTTGTAGGTCCGATCGATGACCGTGTTGCGGACGAGGTTTCTCAGCTTGCACTTGTAGAGGGCCTGTCCCTTGCCCGGCTTGACGAAATTGCACTCGATCATCGAGTACGGCTCGCCGTCGAACTGGACCTTAAGCCCTTTGCGGAAATCACTGGTGTTGTAGGTGGCCACGACTGTTTTCCTGTGTTTGCGTCTTAACGAACCCAATGAACGACGCGGCACTGTGCCTAACGCCAAGGTTAACCCGCGCTCGCTTGCGGGCGTGGGCTTGAACCGTTAGTTAGAAGTCGAGTCACGAAGCAAGACCTTCGCAGTAACCGCAGTAATAGAATTCTCGTACCCACTCTGGACCAGAGATGCAAGCTGTTCTTTGATCCAGCCGGGGCCCATAAACAACCATCCTCTTTCGTCGAAGTGGCTCTGTATTTCTGCATGATCTGGTTGATTTCGCACCTTTCCGGCAGCAAGACACAGGGTGACTTTCGGCTTTTCCAAGCACAACTTTTGGGCCTGCAATTGCTTGACTAGTCTTCCAAG
>JBDRTC010001150.1:0-5608 GCA_043824335.1 Planctomycetota bacterium
TCGATGATTCGGGCGACCGAGTTGATCGGCTCCAGGCGGATGCTCGTGTTCGCCGCGGCGGCCTAGTAGTACTGGTTCAGATCGGTGAGCAGCCGGCCGTTGGCGCTGACGGCCACGTAGTATTCGGTACCGGAGCTTGACGACGGGGTGCCGGCGACAAGCTGGACGGTGCCGATGAAGGGATCGAGCTTGCCGACGGATCCTCGGGTCAGGTCGTCGAGGTCGTTGCCCTGACCGGGGGCCGGCTGGTCGTCGATGATGTTCGATTCGCGGCCGATGAGAATGGGGGTCCCGTTGGCGTCGAAGACGAGCATCGTCGTGTCGCCGCGCGTCAGGCCGTCGGCGTAGTCCAGGTCGAAGACCGTGGCCCAGGTCTTGCCGCCGTCGTTCACTCCGCCGATCGCCTGGATCGAGCTGCCGAGCTCGGTGTACGGGTAGTCGACGTTGAGCCGGTAGAAGTCGATGTCCGCGCTGGTCGACAGTTGGCCGGCCACGCTGATCGTGTTGCGATCGGTCTCGAGCAGGTTGCCGAGGTTCTGCGCTCCGCCGGGCCCCTGGTTGTCCGCCGTGGTCTCGTCGGACTCGCTCAACAGCGGCGAATGGGCCGGCAGCCCCCGTACGTCGATGCCGGTGGTGGCGTAGCGGATGTCGGCGTACCGGACGGTCGAGCCGGGCTTTTCGTCCCGCTGCTGCAACCGGACCTGCAACTGGTACTCGCCGCTGGTCAGCCCGCCATCCAGCACGTTAAGGTTCGGCGACTCGCTGCGCACGCGGACGAAGTAGGTCCCCGTCTGTCCGGCCGGCCCCGGCAGGACGACGCGGAAGCCCGCATCCAGATAGTTCAGCGTGTAATAGTCGCCGCCGTCGTAGGTGGTTTTGGCCAGCGGCGCGGCGCTTCCCGTGAGATCGGCGCTCAAGTCCCCGGGATAGACGTCACCCTGCGTCGAGCGCGCGAGGACCGTCCCGTTGCTTTGAACCAGCTCGACGACCGAGTCGAACGCCCCGCGGGTGCGGTCGAGGTCGATCCACACCTCCGTGCCGGTCGGGGCCTTGAAACTGTAGACGTCCACGTCTCCCGGATCGTCGCCGCTGATGTGCCCGTGGACCTCGAAGCCCAGCACGCGGTTCTCGTCGCCGCTCTTCTGGTCGGGGGCTAGCTCGCCAATGAACGAGGCGAGGAACGGTGTGTAGTTGACGTCGATGGCGTCGTTGTTCGCCAGCTCCGGCTCGAGGACGATTCGCACGTTGCGGTCGTTGCTGTATTTCTCGAAGAGAAGGCTTCGCCAGTTGCCGGGGGCCGCATACGCTCCGGTAAAGGGCAGACCGGTGTTGTCGTCGAGCCCGTCGGGCGTCCTGTCGGACAGATCGCTGTTGTTCGCCAGGTCGATGCCGTCGTTGTTCGTGTCGAAGTGCGGGTAGCCTTCGGGATCGAGACTGGCGCCGACCGAGTCATCGGCCAGCGACGTCAAGACGACCGGGAAGCCGGGCTGGCCGACGATCTGGACGGTTCCGCCGATCCGATCGTCGATGTCCAACGGGATCCCATCGGCCGTGAACCCGGCATTTGCGCCCGAGAGCTTCACGACCAGGCTCTCGTCGACGGCGCTTTGGAGGCGGAGGCCGCTGTAGGTCATGTGTTGGTCGACGGTGATCTCACCGCGAAGCACGTGCACGATGTCGGTGTCGTCCCAGATCGACTCATTGGTGAGCACTTCGCCCCGGACGTTCATGCCGCCGGTGCCGTTGTTGGTCATCCGGTTCAACCGGATCAGCGGGCCGTGGTTGTCGGAGAACTGATCGAAGGCGTCGATTTCTCCGGTGCTGCGCCCGGTGTCTCGCTGGAAGGTGTGCAGCATCGCGTTCGCGTTGATGCTGATCACGTTGCCGTCGTTGTTCTTAAACACGTTGTTGACAATGATCGGCTGGGCCTGCCGGACGAAGATCAGGGAAGCGTCGTTTGAGCCGCGGTTGTCCCGGTTCCCGCCGGTTGCCAGGTCGTCGTTGTCCACCAGGGTGCTGTTCGCCAGACGCACGTGGGCGTTGTGATGGACTTCGATCGTGCTGAAGTTCGCGGACCCGCCGGAAATCGGCATCGGCGTATCGCCGCCGCCATAGGCGATCAGTGCCCGGTCGATGCTGCCACGTGAGTTCGCGTTGAAAATCAAGCCGGCCCAGTCCCCTTTGGCCGGATCGACGGTGTCCTGGTTGTTCGATGTGTCGAAAGTGCCGCCCGCGCCGAATCGGTCGTCGTGCAGCGACGTGAAGATCACCGGGTTCTCTTCCGTTCCTTCGGCGATCAGGTGCGAGTTGCCGCGCTTGCCTTCGATGCGCGACGAACTGAGCTTGACGACCACGCCCGGGTCGACTCTCAAGCGACCGCTGGGGCGAGCGACCGTCCCCAGCGGTCCGCCGGGATTGCCGACTATCTCCAGATTCTCGGTGATGACGTGGACGATGTCCGTGTCGTCGAAGCGGGCGGTCTTACTCAGCCGCTCGAGAGGCTCACCGAAAGCGGTCGGGATACGGACGAAGATGCCGTTGAACGTGTTGTCCACCACGGTGTTGCCGTGAATTGTCGGCCCGATCCGGCCGCGAGAATCGCCGAAGGCGTCGGGATTGGCCGACATGGCGGCCTTCGCGCCATCGGTAATCAGGTTGTTCGTGATCGTCGGCCGGGTCGTGTCGATGTGGATCGACGAGTACTCCGATGAGACCGAATCCACGTCGACGCTGCCCCCGCCGAAGCTGATCTGGGCCTGATTGACGTAGTTGAGGAAGATGCCCGGGTCGTCTGCATCGGCCAGGGGATCCTGGAAGTCGGAGTCTTTGCGGAAGACCAGGCCGCCCCAGTTTCCGGGTATCGGGGCGGGCCCCGCCCCGTTGCTGTTGCCGCCGATCGCGTCGTTGTGGTACGAGGTGAACAGCACGTGCCGATCCGGGATGCCGAGCACCTGCAGGGCGCCGCCGCTGCGGTTGATAAGCTGGTCGGTGGTGCCGGCGTCGATGACGGCCGCGTTCAGTTTCACGATCGCCCCGGCATCGATCTGCACGACCACGTCGCGCGGAATCTGGAACTGGGAACCGTCCTCCAGCGGCATTCCGCCCGTGTCCAAGCCGACCAGATAGGGGCGGTTGTCGCCGAGCGTGGCAAAGTCGTCGTCGGCTCCGGCGTTGCCGACGATGCGAACGATGTCGCCGGCCGACGCCGCGGCCAACGCGGACGAGATCAAGCCGTAGGGCGTCGCCAGCGATCCGTCTTCGGCCGCCAAACGCACGGGAGCGCCCAGTGCGTGCGCCGACTGCATGCCGCCGACGCCCCGCGTTACCGTAAGCACGTTCGTTGTCCCGTTCACGTACGTGACGTGCATCTCCTCATTGTCAATGACGATGTCAAAATTAGCGGGACCGGGCAAAGCGCCCAGAGCGGCGTAGCTGTCGACTTGCACCGTGGTGGCGCCGAAGGTGACGGACTGCTTCAGATTGGTGATGACCGTCTTGTCGACGAAGATCGTGTTGCCGGCGCGGAAGAAGAATTCGTGCGCCCCGCCGGGCTCGCCGTCGTTGTCGCCGTCGAAGGCCGTGCCGGTGGCGTCCAGCAGGGTCGAGTTGGGGGAGGGCGCGAAACCGAGCTTCAGGTCGTAAACGCCGTCGGTCAGGCCGCCGAAGCCGCTATCGGGAATCGTGGGGTCGTAGTCCGTGTTGCCGGTGCTGGAGACGCCCACGAAATAGGTGCCCGGCTCCAAGGCGAGCTCGATATAGGAGTCGTTGCTGAAGTAGTCGTCGTTCTGCGCGATCAGCGTGCGTGAGCCGTCGGCCTCCTGGCGGTAGAGTCGCAAGGCCGAGTTGAGGAGGCTCGTGGAGGCGAGCCGTTCGGCGACGGTCTCGGCCGTGAAGACGCCCGCCTCGGCGATCGTGAACTCGTACATGTCGATGTCGGTCGCGTCCGGGCGGGAGATGCGCTGCGCGTGGATGACGTCCACTTGGCCCGGATACGTGTCCTCGGGCCCTTTACCCGCGCCCATCACGCTGCGAAGATCGTAGGAGTGCCCGAGACCGATCGAGTGGCCGATCTCGTGCAGCGCCACGCCCATCCACCCGCCGCCGAACACGTCCTGGGCCGGGTCGCCGTAATTCATGGCGTTCATGATCACCATGCCGCCGCCGGAAATACCGCCGACCGATCCTGGCGGGTAGGTTGGAGCCAACGCGCGAATGTCACCGGTCACGACCGCGATTCCGCCGCCTTCGTACACCTCAAAGCCGAACAACGAGGCGTACATCTCGAAGATCTCGCGGGTCCGCTCCTTTTGGTCCTCGTTGATCTGGTTGTAGAGCGTGTTGCCCTGCGGATCGGAGCCGTAGGTAAGGGGGAAATTGTACGAGACACGGCCGATGGGGCCGGGAGTGCTGCTCTGGGTCCCCACGCCCGCGCCGTGGTCCTCGGCCGGGATGGCGCGGTGGCCGGGTTCGTCCGAGCCGCCGGGATACTGGGGCATTTGAATCCACGTTTGCGGCTCGATCTGGCTTCCGAAGGTTACGATCTGAGGCCCGGAGGCCCCCCCAAACCCTGCCAGTGCTTGTGCTGTATCGAAGCTCGACCCGGCGTCCCCGGGTAGCGACAGCACAACCGCGGGGATCGTCCCGTCGTTGTCGATATTGGTAATCCAGACGTCGGGCGAGTCCATCCCGTTGTACGCCGGGTCGGAACTGGCGGCCGTCCCGGTGACGATCGTGTAGGCGACGTCGCCGTCGTGGAGCCCATCGTTCACGCTGTTGACCGTGACCGTTTGCGGAGTGCTCCAGTTCGACGACGTAAACGTCAGGCTCGTGGGCGCGACGGTTCCCTCGCTAGTGTCGCTGGAGGAAATCCCGATCGTCACGTCGCCGGTCGGCGGCGCGTCGAGCACCACGGAAAACGGGGCCGATCCGCCGGACTCCCTGGTCACCAAGCCTGCGGTGGGGGTGACCGTAATGCCCTGCCCTCCCGCGGGTGGGGTCGAGGTCTGGATTACCAGATTATCGATGTTGAAACCGGCGTACGGGATTCCTCCAGAGTCGCTGCCGAACTGGAATCGGATGTTGACGATCTGGCCATCGAAGGCCGAGAGGTCAAAGACGGCGGAACCGGAATCCAACACGCTGTTGCTGTCGTACGCGATCTGGCCGAGTTCCGGCCTATGTACGTCGCCATAGTCCACGTAAGGAAGCCCCGACGTCGGGGTAAGCAGACCGTTGGGCGGGGAGATGGGAGCCGTGCTGGCCTGCACGTTGACTCGGTCATAGTAGCCTTCGGTCTCGGCGGCGTAGTCGACCAGCATTTCCGCGTCCGAATAGCCGGTCAGGTCCACCTGGACCTCGTAGTAGGAGTACTCGGGGCCCGAGTAACCCCCCGAATGCCCCATCATCAACGTACCGTTGTTCAAGGGAACATTCGTGCCGTTGATCGCGAAGGAGCCGTCGACGCTCTCGTTGGCTCCCAATCCGGATTCGAAATCCTGGGTGAAGATAATATACGGCGGGTCGTCGTCGACGTTGGTGATCGAGACGTCGTCGGGATTGATTCCCGAATAGTTGGCATCGGTGCTCGTAGCCGCGGCTGTGACGATCG
>JBDRTC010001151.1:0-4548 GCA_043824335.1 Planctomycetota bacterium
AACGACAAGCCAGGGGATTCACCTGGAGATTCGTCCGAACTCGATTGGCTTGCCGATCCGTGCCTCAATTGTCTCGGCCGGGGCTTTTCAAGACACTGTCCGTTCCTTAGGATACTTCAACGCCCATTCCGGGTTTCCGGAGGGTTGCAGGATATAGTTCACCCGGTATCAGGGGGGAGGACGCTTGGCACGCCTCAGGAGACTGGCCCTCGAACGCCTTATGCGGTACTACCGGTTCCTGTGCGAATTGACCGCCAAGAGACCGGTCAGGACGGTCACAAGTGCGCAGATTGCCGAGGCCCTGGATATTGACCCGACGCAGGTCCGAAAGGACTTTGCCGCCGTGGGGCTCCAAGGAATGGGCCGAGTGGGATTTGAGGTGTGCGAAGCATGCCGCGCCATCAGGGTTTCCCTCGGCTTTGACCAAAGACATGAGGCCGTGCTGATTGGCGCCGGGCACCTGGGCGGGGCTCTTCTGGCCTATTCGGGCTTTGCCACGTACGGATTGGATATCGTGGCGGCTTTCGACAGCGACAAGCGCAAGATAGGCGGCAAAGTCGCAGGATGTACCGTTAAACCGATGAGGGCCTTGAAGCCTTTTGTCAAAAGGCGGGAGATTCGTATTGCCATCCTTACCACCCCAGTCGAGGTGTCTCAGGAACTGGCAGATCGCCTGGTCTCCGTCGGGGTGAAGGCGATCTGGAACTTCACGCCCAACCGGGTGACAGTTCCCCCGGGCGTTCTGGTGCGTAACGAGCATATTTCCGTGGGTTTGTCTCAAATCGCCTACCATCTCAGGAAATAGGGGGTGCCGCTTGGTCATACCCGCGCATGTTCCGGCACCCGTATCTCAGGGATGATGGCTCCTGAAACATGTACACGCTCGCGGATTTCTGCGCACAGACCGCGAGAAATCGTGACCGGCCGATTTCCAGCGCCGCGATCGACGCACCTTGAGTGCCACCACGGGCTTGTTAACTCCAAGCGCCTCCCCGACTTGCCGCGGCAAGCCAATAGGTAACCAAACCTGGCGGGCGAGGCATAGAAATGGGCTTCCTCTAAGGAGTACCCCTCGTTTCCGACGCGGATTTCTGCGGTCGGCCCAGCGAAGTTCTTGCCGAAGTCAACTCGCGGGAGGAACGCGATTAGTTCGTAAGTCGTTCGTCACGAATGAGTTGCAGAACGGAGCGGACAATCTCATCATTTTGGCATCTCAGTTGCTCCCCAATGGGATTGAAGGGAGACGCGGTCCAGAGCAAGCGTGCTCAGTTAGGCGCGTCTGGCCAAAGGATGACAGTGTGCGCTGGCGATAACAAGCCGAGTCAGCGCGCGGGGTTCTTTGTGCGCGCTGCTGGTTGGAAATCAGGCGGTCCTTCGGCATCCGTACGCAAATGTCACGGTTGCTCCCGGGGATCGTCGGGGCACGATAGCCCTGCTGTCGTGGGGATGGCTTGGCGTCACCTTGGCTGCCGAGACTCGGCCTGCCCCCGGGCGAGCGGCGAGGATCGCTGCGCCCGATTTACAGAATCAGATCGTTTGGCCGTGCCCATCCGTTTCTTTTCGGGTGCTGTTCCCCGATGCAGAGGAGTGGTTTTTCTGTGAGCGAGAAGTCCCGTATCGTTGAAACGTGAAAACAATCTCGAAAGGCCTTGACGCGAGCAGTTCATTCGCTAGAAAGGAGCTTCTAGGAGGAGGACCGCCGCATCTCCAACTGCGAATCTCGCACGAAAGGCGGCGGCCCGGGTCAAGTGTCCGCAGCGAGTCGCCTCCGGCCGGAGGATGTCGGTGCGGATTTGCAGCAACACGTTTAGCCAAGTTCCCGGAAATGCCTTATCTGACCGAAAGGGAGGGAAGAACATGCCGAGTTTCGTGATTCCGGACAAGTGTGACGGGTGCAAGGCGCTCGACAAGACGGCCTGCCAGCACATTTGTCCTAACGACCTCATTGTCCTGGACAAGGACACCATGAAGGCCTACAACCAGGATCCCCAGATGTGCTGGGAATGCTACAACTGCGTGAAGATCTGCCCCACGCAGGCAGTCGAGGTGCGCGGCTACGCCGACTTCGTGCCGATGGGCGCGAGTGTGACTGCGTTGCGCAGCAGCGAGGACATCTTGTGGACCGTCCAGTTCCGCAGCAAGGACATCAAGCCGAAGCGCTTCAAGTTCCCGATCCGCAGGGGCGTCGAGGAAGGCAAGGCGCAGCCGTTCGATCATTATCCGACGGGTGACGACGACCTGAAGAGCCCGACGCTGATGTGTGAGCCGGCCGGCCTGAACACCGAGAAGGGTCCGGTCAAGATGGACAAGATCCCGACGCTTTAGTCGGCCGCGGTTCGTGTACGGGTCTGTTTTCTTCGGCAAAGAAACTCTAAGGAGATAAGGGACAATGGCGGATTTCGAGACGGTAACGGTTGAAACCGACCTGCTGATCTGCGGCGGCGGGATGGCCGCTTGCGGCGCGGCAGTGGAGGCGTCCTACTGGGCCAGAAAGCACGGGCTGAAGGTCACGGTGGTCGACAAGGCGGCAATGGACCGCTCGGGCGCGGTCGCGATGGGCCTTTCGGCTATCAATCAGTACGTAGACCTGAACAGTGGCAACAACACGCTGAAGGACTACGTGGATTACGTCCGCAACGACCTCATGGGCATCACCCGCGAGGACCTCGTGGCCAGCATCGCTCGCCACGTCGATTCGACGGTCCACCTCTTTGAGAAGTGGGGCCTGCCCATCTGGACGGACGCGGAGGGCAAGTATGTCCATGAGGGTCGTTGGCAGTTGATGATCAACGGCGAGTCGTACAAGGTCATCGTTGCGGAGGCCGCCAAGAACGCCCTGGCGGAGGCAGATGGGGAGTTGATCGAGCGCGTCTTCATCACCCACCCGCTGATGGACGGCGACAAGTGCGTGGGCGCGATCGGGTTCAGTGTCCGCGAGAACAAGGTATACGTGTTCAAGGCCAAGGCCACGCTGGTCGCCATGGGGGGCGCGGTCCACGTGTTCAAGCCGCGTTCGACCGGTGAGGGCTTCGGCCGCTCCTGGTACCCGCCGTTCAACTCGGGCGCCAGCGCCTTCTTCACTATTTACGCCGGTGCCGAGATGACCTGCCAGGAGGTCCGGTTCATCCCGGTCCGCTTCAAGGACGCCTACGGCCCGGTGGGTGCGTGGTTCCTTCTGTTCGAGGCGATCGCGACCAACGCGCAGGGCGGCAACTACATGCAGGAGAACGCCGCGGAGCTCGACAAGTGGGAGCCCTACGGCAAGGTGAAGCCGCGGCCGGCCAACATCCGCAACTGGCTGATGATGCTGGACGTCATGGACGGCAAGGGCCCGATCTACATGCAGACCGGCGATGCGATCAAGGCGATCGTGGATAAGGCGCCCGACGAGAAGGCCGCGAAGAAGAAGCTCAGGGAGGTCGAGTCGGAGGCATGGGAGGACTTTCTCGACATGACCATCTCGCAGGCCATCCTGTGGGCTGCGACGAACGTCGAGCCCGACAAGAAGCCTTCCGAGATCATGGCCTGTGACCCTTACTTCATCGGGTCGCACTCCGGCGCGTCCGGCGCGTGGCTCTCCGGCCCGGAGGACCTCCAGACCGACGAGACCAGGGACGAGTACTTCTGGGGCTATGCGCACATGACGACGGTCAACGGCATGTTCGCCGCGGGCGACGCCTCCGGGGCCTCGAGCCACAAGTTCTCGTCCGGCTCGCATGCCGAGGGACGCATCGCCGCCAAGGCCGCCATCTCCTACATCGTTGACCACAACACCGCCCCCAACGTGGACCAGGCGCATGTCGACGCGCTCAAGGAGGAGATCTTGAAGCCGCTCGACACGTTCGAAGAGCACAAGGGCGCCACGACCGACCCGGACATCAACCCGAACTACATCCGTCCCAAGCAGTTCATGTACCGGCTGCAGAAGATCATGGACGAGTATGCGGGTGGTGTGTCGAGTCAGTTCAAGACCAGCGATAAGCTCCTTGAAAAGGGAATGGAGTTGTTGGCGTTCCTCAAGGAGGACTCTGCAAGCCTCGCAGCGGAGAACCTGCACGAGTTGATGCGGTGCTGGGAAAACACCCACCGCATGTACCAGGCGGATGCTCACATGCGTTCGATCCTCTTCCGTGAGGAGACGCGGTGGCCGGGCTACTACTTCCGGGCCGATAAGCCGAGCATGGACAACGACAACTGGCTCGCCTTCTGCAACTGCGTCTACGACAAGGAGACGGGCGAGTGGGAGATGAAGAAGAGGCCTGTGAAGTACCTCACGGAAGGAACCTAGGAATACACTAGGGAAGCCGGGGGATAAACTCAGAATGGTTAGGTGAGGTACGCCCTGGCGGAACTCTCGGAATACGATCCCGCGTAAGGGCTTACCGGTTTATCGGGATCTCCGGGCGTCGCTGCGCGGCGCCCGGGGATTCGGTTTTCGACTTTTTTTGATCTTCCTTTGTCCAAGGGCCTTCTTGTTGTGCGCGGCTGGCCGGTGGTCTGATCCCAGGCCGAGGCGAAGGAATGTTGACCGATTGAGGGACCCGATGG
>JBDRTC010001152.1:0-2591 GCA_043824335.1 Planctomycetota bacterium
CAGCGGAACCGTCACCAGGCTCTCGACCTCCTCGGTCGACAGCCCCGGGGCCTCGGTCTGAATTTCGACCAGCGGCGGGGCAAACTCCGGAAACACGTCCAGCGGCGCGTTTTGCAGGTTGCGGTAGCCAAACACCAGAAGCGCGGCGCCTAGCGCGAGAATCAAGAATGGCTGGCGGAGCGACGTCGATACGATGGCACGTAACATTAAGGGCTGTCCAAGAGCAAATTCGCGGGTGTGACGTGCATGAAAGACTCTTCTCGACAGCCCCTACTTGCCGACCCCGAACTCCGTGCCGAACAGTTCCACTGCCCCATCCGTCACGACCCTGGTCCCGGGCGCCGGGCCCGCGGCAAGAACCGCGATGGCCCCGTCGACGTACGCCACCTCAACGCGGCGGCGGGCGTAGGTCCGCGGCGCCACCTGCTGGTAGACCCAAGCGCCTCCGTGGATGTCGTACAAGATGGCCGGCCAAGGCACAACGAGGCTCTTCTGGCGGCCTTGCACGGAAAGCGTCACCGCCAGCTTCTGGCCCGGATACACTCGGCCGTCCTCGTTGGCCAACTCGTAGAACAGGTCCACCGTCGTCGCCACCGCGTCGGCTGACGGCGGGGCGGCCACGTACTTCGCGGCCCGCGCCGGGGCATCGGGCGGCTGGCCGTACTCGGCGATCGACGCCTCCCGCTCGGTGTCGATCTCACGCCAGTGGCCGACGTAGACCGGTACGCGAATCCAAAGGCGGTCGAGCTTCACCACGTGAAACAGCGACTCGCCGGCCACCACGGTTTCACCCACCGCTGCGTCGATGCGCTGCAACACTCCCGAAACCGGCGACGGGATCGTCCGGGTTGCCAACTCCCCCGCTTCCTCTTCGAGCCGGATGCCTGAAAGGAACTTGGATCGGGCCTGGGCGGCGGTCAGGGCCTCGCGGGCCAGTTTCAAGTTGGCTTCGGCCTCGTCCACCGAACGCCGGCTGCCGGCCTTGTTCTTCCACAGTTGCGCGGCGCGGTCCAATGCGATCCCGGCCACCTCGACGTTGATGCCGGCCGCCTGGACCTGACGCTGGGCCTCGATTTGGGCCGTGGCGACGTCGGCCCTGGTCTGTGCCACCGAGATCCGTTCGGCCGGCGTCAGCACGTCGCGCTCCGGGGTCAGAAACGGCTTGAAGCGGAAGACCGGCTGCCCCATCACCAGCTTGCTGCCCGGCGCGGGCACCAATGCCGCGTCGGGCGCCATCAGAGTCCCGGCGACGGGCGCAGAGACGGTGATCGTCTGTCCCGGTGGAATGACCGCCTCGCCGCCGACGGTTCGCTTCCGCTCGGCGTCGGCCAGCATCACTTCCACCGTGCGGATGCCCAGCCGCTCTTCGGCCTTTTCGGTGAGCGTGATGGTGTTGAGGCTTTGCTCGTTGCCGGGCTGTGCGACCTTGGCCGGCTTCTCGGCCTTCTTGTCCCCGGCATCGCTCGCCGTTTGACAGCCGCAGACGACGACCAGGCAAAGGGCCGGCAACAGCACCAATTGTGCGAGTTTCATGGAGTGACCTCTTCGACGCTGGGCGGCTCTGGTGGCAGGGGTGGCTCCGGTGCAACGGTCGGCTCGGCGGATTCGTCGATCGCCGGTTGGTCGACCAGACGCCGGCCCACGCTGCGTTCCAGTTCGGCGATGGCGTGACGAACGTCGGTTGCCGCTTGCAGCTCTCGTTGCCGCGCGTCCAGCAGTTGACGCGTCGTATCCAGAACAAATAGCAGCGACACGCCCTCCTCCTCCAGGGCTTTGCGGGCAGTGGCCACGGCCACCTCGGCCTGCGGCACAACCCGCCCGCGCCAGATCTCCAGATCCTGTCGGGCTTGAAGCAACCGCGTGTGTGCCTGCCGCACTTCCAGCGAGGCCGTGTCGCGCAACTTGGCGTACTGCCGCCTGAGCCGCTCCACCTCGGCCTCGGCCCGTGCAATGGCCCCCTGGTTCTGGTGGAAGATCGGGAGCATCATGCGCAGTCCCGGTCCCGCTTCAAACCCGTTCTGACCTTTCCCGTTGATGTCCGGGAGAATGCCGCTGAAATTGAGGTAGTTGTAATGAGCCAGGCGTTCCCGCTCGCAGGCTGCGGCCACCGCCATCTTGACCGCCCGCAAATCGGGGCGCGACGCCACGGCTTCGCCGACCAACGTGTCGACGTCGAATTCCGTGGAAGGCACCTCCGCCGGCCCCGTCGGCTCCACTTCGAAGTCGGTCGACTCGACGCCGATCAGAAACCGCAGCTTCTCGCGGGCCAGGTCCACGTCGCGCGTGGTCCGCGCCACGTGCTCTTCGCTGAACAGCGAGTCCAGACGCATCGCCGTCACGTCCAACTCCGCGACGGCCCCGGCCTCGAGCCGGGCCTCGGCAATTCTGAGAAGCTCGCCGCGGAGTTTCGCAAAATCCCCGGCCAATTGCAGCCGCTGCCGGGCCAGAATCAGGTCGGCGTAGGCCACGCGAATGTCGCGGACCACGTCGAGCCCGTCCTGCACGAGCCGCTCGGCGACCCGGTTCGATTCCAACTGGGCCACTTCCACGCGATGCGGCCGAAGCAGCAACACGTCCAGGGGCACGGTGAG